>JBDIAG010000014.1:0-17724 GCA_039812305.1 Actinomycetales bacterium
CCGGCAGCTTGAGCCAGGTGTAGGCGCTGGTCTCCCCCAAGTCCTGGGCCACGTGGATCGACTTGATCACCGAGTCGGGGTCTAGCTGGTTGACCACCCGTCCCTTGTGGCGGATCGACCAGAACGGCTCGGTCATCGCCATCACCTTGCGCCGGGCGAGCTCGTTGATCGCCTGGGCGCAGGCCTCCAGCGTGAACGACGTGCCCGGGTCGTCCAGTGCCACCCGGGTCAGCATCTTGCCGCCGTCGAAGCCGGAGTCGATGATCGACTGGGCGGTGTACCCGGTGAACCGGTCCTCCAGCTCCCAGACCGCGCCCTGCAGCCCGCCGCGGTTCATCGAACCGATGACCACCTTGTTCTCCAGCGCGCCCATCAGCAGGAGGTCCTCGAGGACGTCCGCCGTGCCGAGCACGCCGTCCACCCCGGGGCGGCTGAGCGCGGTGGCCAGCCGGGCCAGGGTGTCGCGACGGGACGCCATCGCCATGCCCTCGTTGCGCACGCCGAGCGCGCCGCGCGCGGGGTGATCGCAGGCCACGAGCAGCAGCTTGCCGTCCTTGCCGAGCAGATCACGGCGCTGCCGGGAGGCCAGGCGCTCCGCGACGAGCCCGGGGTTGCGCGTCCGCAGCTCGTTGAGCTCGGCCAGGTCGACGTCGATCAGTGGGTTCATCGGGCTCCCGCCTTCTCCAGACCATCCAGTACCTCTGCCTCGGTCGGCATCGCCGTCGAGCACTCCAGCCGGGACGCGACGATGGCGCCGGCGATGTTGGCGAACCGCAGGGTCCGCTCCAGGTCCCAGCCGTTGAGGGTGCCGTGGCAGAACGCGCCCCCGAAGGCGTCGCCGGCGCCCAGGCCGTTGACCACCTCGACCGGGAACGGCGGCACCTCGACCCGCTCGGTGCGCGTCTTGGCGAGCACGCCCTTCGGGCCCTGCTTGACGACCGCGACCTCCAGCCCCAGCTCGAGCAGCGCGTCGGCCGCCTTGTCCGGCACGGTCTCGCCGACGGCGACCTCGCACTCCTCGCGGTTGCCGATGGCGATCGTGCACTGCTGCAGCGCCTTCTGGATCAGCGGCCGGGCCTCGCCCGGGTTCTCCCAGAACATCGTGCGCCAGTCGAGATCGAGGATGGTGTGGGCCGCCCGGCCCCGGGCCTCCAGCGCCGCGAAGTGCGCCGAACGGCTCGGCTCCAGTGACAGGCCGGTGACGGTCAGCCAGAAGATCCGGGACGCCCGGATCGCCTCGAGGTCGAGCTCGTCCTCGCGCAGCAGCAGATCCGGGGCGACCGGGTTGCGGTAGAAGTACAGCGGGAAGTCATCCGGCGGGAAGATCTCGCAGAAGGTGACGGGCGTCGGGACGGTGTCGTCGGTGCCGACGTAGCGGTCGTCCACCTGCAGGTCGCCCAGGGCCTTGTGGACGAACCGGCCGAAGGCATCGTCGCCCACCTTGGAGATGACCGCGGCCGGGTGACCGTAGCGTGCGGCCGCGCACGCCACGTTGGTGGCACTGCCACCGAGGAACTTCCCGAACGTCTCCACCTCCTCCAGGGGGACGCCTACCTGGTGCGGGTAGATGTCGACACCGATCCGTCCCATCGTCAGGACGTCGAATTTCACTGTGCGATCTCCTCTAGTTGCACTGTGCGACCCTCCCGGCGGGAGATATCGCACGCTTCTGCGAATCGGAATGCCTCGACGGCATCTACTGCGGTACAGGGGTTCTCACGCTTCCCGGCGACGACGTCGCAGAAAGCGCCGAGTTCGGTGACATAGGCCGGCTGGAAGCGCTCCATGAACGACCAGTAGCGCGGCCCGGTCGGGAAGGCCACGCCCGGCTCGGCGGAGACCAGGGCGGTGTTCTCCTCCAGGCCGACCGCGATGCTGCCCTTGCTGCCGCACAGCTCCAGGCGGACGTCGTGGCCGCCGCCGTTGTAGCGGGTGCCGCTGATGGTGACCAGCGTGCCGTCGTCCAGGGTCGCCAGCGCGGCGACGCTGTCGGTGTCGCCCGCCTCCGCGAAGAAGTCGGCGCCTTTGTTGGAGCCGCGCGCGGTCACCTCGACGAACTCGCGGCCGGTGACATAGCGGACGATGTCGGCGTCGTGCACGGTGCAGTCACGGAAGAATCCGCCGGCGGTGGCGACGAACGCCGCCGGCGGCGGCGACTGGTCACCCGTGGTCGCCCGGACGTGGTGCAGCCAGCCGAGCTCCCCGGCCTCGAAGGCCGACTTGGCCCGGTTGTAGCCGGCGTCGAAACGCCGCTGGAAACCGAACTGCACCGGGACGTCGGTGCCGTCGAGGAAGCTGCGGATCTCCAGGTTGGTCTGCAGATCCAGGGCGATCGGCTTCTCGCAGAACGTGGGGATGCCCGCCCCGGCGAACTGCTTGATCAGCGGGGCGTGTGAGGCGGTCGCGCTCGTGATCACGACGCCGTCGATGCCCGCGCTCAGCAGGGCCTCGACCGACTCGGCGCTCTCCACCCCCAGCTCGGCGGCCACCTCGGCAGCCCGGGCCGCATCGAGATCGGCCAGGATGACTGTTTCCACGTCGGCAAGGGCGTTGACGGTCGAGGCGTGAAACTGCCCGATCCGTCCCACTCCAATGAGGCCGATCCGCATGGCTTCCCTTCCTACAACGTTGTGGCAGGCCCGCTCTCGCGCGGCCATGTACAGCTTTCCGCATGGTCGCGGGGGTAGTCAAGCATTTGTCCTGACATATTAGCGACAGGGGCTCCGGACGGAATGGGTGGCGCAACGGGTGGTGCGGGCCGGCGACGGGCCGGGCGCCGCCATCCGGCACGCCGGACAACCCCCTGATGCACGCGGAATCCGATGCAGCACAATGACTCCGTGACCGCCGTCGATCTCCCGCGCGTGGCCGTCTTCGACGTGGACGGCACCCTAGCCGACACGCGACGTCGTGAGCACCATCTGCGCGGGCGCAAGGACTGGGACGCCTTCTTCGCCGCGGCGGCCGACGACGAGGTCCATCCCGAGGGCATGGCCGTGCACCGCACCGCCATCGAGCGGGGTCTGACCGTGGTCTATCTCTCCGGCCGCCCGGAGGCCCAGCGCGAGGCGTCCCTGCGCTGGCTGCGGGAGAACCGGTTCGTCGACGGCGAACTGCTGCTGCGTCCACCCGGCGATCGCCGGCCGGCGACGGTGGTGAAGCTGGAGGCGCTGATCGAACTCGCGAAGCGGGCGCGTCTGGAACTGCTGGTGGACGACGATCCCGCGGTGATCGCGGCGGTCCGCGCCTGCGGCTTGGTGACGGCCGTGCTGCACGCGACCTGGCAACGCACCGAGCCGACGAGGCAGATGGGGTCCGAGGGGACGAGACAGATCTGAGGGACGAGACAGAAAGGGGGTCGACCCCGGCGCGCAGCCCGTGGAGTCGACCCCTGGTCACGGCGAAGCCGTGCACCCGTCTTCTCTGTGTCTTCCTTCTCTGTGTCTTCGTTGTCTTCCCCCGCCCGATCCGGTCGACGGCTGACCCGGATCGCAGCCCGCGGTCAGCGCGCGGCCTGCGGTCAGCGTAGGCAGGTGGCAGCGGGGATCGTGACAGCGTGTCCCGGTATCCGCCGGGGTCGTGTCAGCGTGGGTCGGCGACCGGCCATCCCACGGCGGACAGCCGCTCCACGACGCGGTCGATCTCCTCCTCGGTGGGCAGAGCGTTCACCGACTTGCTGATCTCGACGCCGACGTCGGTCCGGTTGGCCGGCACGATCCCCGCCAGCAACAGCGCGTTGCACACCGCGTCGACCTCCTCGTCCGGGAGTCGTCGCTGGAGGAGCGCCAGCAGAGGCGGGTAGTCCTGCGGCGGGATGCCCGCCGGGTAGCCCAGCCGGATCCACTCCACGAAGCGCCGGACCGGATTGCCCTTGCCCCCGCCATCCGAGGCCTTGCCGTCGGCGGGCTTGCCGTCGGGTGTGCCGTCGTCGGCAGCGGTCACCGCGTCCGCCTCGGCCTCGGGGTCACCGGGGCGGTCGGCGACGGAGTCCGGCGACTCCTCGAGGGCGCCCTCCTCGTCCGAGACCGACGACGGGTCGGCCGCGGTCTGGTCGGCCGCGGTCTCGTCGATTCCGGCCAGGGGCCATCCGGCACCCGCGAGGAGCGCGGACACCCGCGCGACGTCCTGCGGGTTGGCCTGCTGCAGGGTCAGCGACCGCAGAGTGTCCCGGATCTGTTCGGCGGAGATCGGCTCGGAGGAGGACTTGGCGACCTCCAGTGCGACGTACTCCACCTCGGCATCGGTCAGTCTGTGGCGCAGAATGCCCAGCAGGGCGATGTAGTCCGACGCCGGCACCCCCTGCGGATACCCTCGTCGCAGCCAGCCGAGCACGTTGTGCACAGCATGCTGGAATCCCATGCTCAGCTCCTCTCGTGTTGTCCTGGCGCCTTGCCCCGGCCCGGCTCTGCCGACGCTCGGCCTACTCCGAAACTCGTTCCCACCCCGTGTCGCTTCCACACCCCGGACCGCGCAGATTCCCACCGAACTCTCCATCGGAACCGTAGGTGATCAGCGGCTGGATGGACGAGACCCCGCGCTCTATGAATCTGGACACTCCTGTCCGGCACATCCGTTGCGTCGGGCCCGGGACTCTCCCGGGTTGCCGAAACGTCGTGACACAGGTGCCGAGCCCCGCGGGCACGGCACCTGTGTCCTGTCGTCATGTGGCCCGGTGGCTCACTTGGGTACGAGCGTGGGATAGATGTGCTCGAAACTGAGAGCCATCCCGAAGCCCGAGGCGACGATGAAGGTGATGCCCAGCGCGACCGCCACCAGCACGATGGCGAAACACAGGGCGCCGAGAACCTTGCCCAATGGATGCGGCTGGGAGTCCGACTGAGTGGTGGCGTTCGTGCCGTACGCCAGCGAGCGAACACCCAGGGCGAAGATGAGCGGCAGCCCGGCCCCCAGCAGCAGGCCCACGGCCAGCACCTGGAAGCCGCCTTCGAGGGCGAAGACGAAGTTGTGCATGACGTTTGATCCTGTCTCTCGGGCTCTCAGTGACCGACCTGGGTGGGTGCGATCTTCTCGCCGGTCTCGCTGTGATCCCACTCGTCGTTGACGTTCGAGTGGTCCACCGGCGCCTTGCGGGAGCGCATGTACATGTAGACGTTGGCGGCGACCAGGATCGCGAACACGGCGAGCGCGCCGGGCAGGCCGCCCAGGACGTGACCGATGAACCACATCAGGGCGCCGACCAGGCCGGACAGCGGCAGGGTCGTCATCCAGGCGATCACCATCCGCAGTGCGACACCCCAGCGAACCTCCGCGCCCTTGCGGCCGAGACCGGAGCCGAGGATCGAGCCGGTGGCCACGTGGGTGGTGGAGAGGGCGAAGCCCAGGTGCGAGCTGGTCAGGATGACTGCGGCGGACGCGCTCTCCGCGGCCATGCCCTGCGGCGAGGAGATCTCGACCAGGCCCTTGCCGAGGGTGCGGATGATCCGCCAGCCACCGATGTAGGTGCCGGCCGCGATGGCGAACGCGCAGGCGAACTTGACCCACAGCGGAATCGCCTCGAGGTCGCTCCAGTGGCCGGTGCCGATCAGCGCCAGCGTGATGATGCCCATCGTCTTCTGCGCGTCGTTGGTGCCGTGGGCCAGCGAGACCAGCGAGGCGCTGCCGATCTGGCCCCAGCGGAAGCCGCTCTCGGTGAAGCGCTGGGCCACGCCCGAGGTCACGCGGAAGACCAGCCAGGTCGCGACCATCGCCACGACCGCCGCGATCACCGGCGACATCAGGGCGGGGAGCACCACCTTGCCGAGCACCCCGTCGAGCTTGGAGCCGTCGCCGACCCAGTTGACGCCGCTGAAGCCCAGGCCGGCGATCGCGGCGCCGATCATCCCGCCGAACAGGGCGTGCGAGGAGGACGACGGCAGGCCCAGCAGCCAGGTCAGCATGTTCCACACGATCGCCCCGGCCAGCCCGGCCAGGATGATCAGCAGAAGCCCGAAGCCGCCGTCGACCAGCATCTCCGGTCGTGGGGCACCGGACTTGTCCTGGATCTTGATGACGGCGTTCGTCACGGTGAGGGCCACCTCCACCGAGAGGAAGGCGCCGACGAGGTTCAGGACCGCGGACAACGCGACAGCGAACTTGGGCTTGAGCGCGCCGGTCGCGATCGAGGTGGCCATGGCGTTGGCCGTGTCGTGGAACCCGTTGGTGAAGTCAAAGGCGAGGGCGGTGAATACGACCAGCCCCAGCACGATCAGCTCTGGTGTCACGGGATAATCGTCGTGCCTACCAGCCACTGCCCGAAGCCATCTGCAGGCGATCGGGCCCGAGATTCATCTAATGTTCACCCTGCTTTTTCGTCAGTGGCAGGCTCCGGCAAGGCCCCGGCCACCGAGGGCTCGGGAGGGGGCCGCGGACCGGTCCGTTGCCACTCATCGACAACCGTGCGGACGGCCGGGCGCGCCGCCCCCAACCGCGGACCGTCCTTGACTAGGGTTCCTGCATGTTGGTCGTGGGCGTGTGCAGTCTCAAGGGAGGCGTGGGCAAGACCTCGGTCACGCTCGGCCTGGCGTCGGCGGCGATGGCCGCCCACGTCCCGACGCTGGTCATCGACCTGGATCCGCAGTCCGACGTCACCACGGGCCTGGACGTCATCACCTCGCCCAAGAAGGACATCGCCGACGTGCTGCGCAAGCCGAAGCGGTCGGTGATCGAAGACGCCGTCGTCCCCAGCGGGTGGACAGCCGACTCCCCCGGCCGGGTGGACGTCCTGTGTGGGAGCCGACGGCTGGCGGCCCTGGACGCGCTGCTGCCGGACGGCACCGTCGACTCCGGGCTCGCTGCCGCCCTGCCGACCGTCCTGCAGAAGCTGCCCGCGCCCTACGATCTGGTGCTCATCGACTGCCCGCCCAACCTCGCGGCCCTGACCCGCACCGGCCTGGCGAGCAGCGACCGGGCGCTGGTGGTCTGCGAGCCGGGATTGTTCTCGGTCGCGGCGGCCGACCGGGCGTTGCGGGCGGTCGAGGAGGTCAGGGCGAACGGCGCCGGCCAGCTGCAGCCGCTGGGTGTGGTGGTGAATCGTTTCCGGCTACGGCGCCGCGAGCACAGTTACCGGCTGGCCGAGCTTCGTCAGCTCTTCGGGCCGCTGGTCCTGAGCCCGGTGATCGACGAGCGCAGCGTTCTGCAGCAGGCGCAGGGGGCCGGGCGTGCCATCCACGAGTGGCCGACCATGTCCGGCCGCGAGATGGCCGCGACCTTCGACAAACTGCTGGCCCGGGTGCTGCGCTCCGCCCGGACGAAGCCCGCTCGGCGCAAGAAGTAAAGGCATCGCTCCCCCCGCGTTCGGCGGGCGTGCGCCGACGATCCGGCCGATGAACCGGCAACCGGTGTTCGCGATCACGACCCGATCTGCAGGTTCATTCGCAGCATCGTGTGCCTGTCGTCGAGGCTCGGTCCGGACAACGGGCGGGTGTTGTCCGGGCTACCTGAGCGGGTTGGCGGCTATCGAGTCCGTCGTCCGAGTCGCTTTCGATCTGTCCGATTTTGATACACCGAGCGGGGAAGAGAATAGCCCCATATCGGGCCGCTGCGCCTCGATGACCGCACCATTTCGTCCATATTGCCTTCTATTGAGAATGATTATTATAGGCAATGCCCGATTCGTAAGATATCAATCGGGTGAGGCCGGGAATGGCCTATCGGTGGGGTGTTGAAAATGTTTGTCAACGAGGATCAACATGTGGTGTCGCCGAGCTGGACGGATAGGTGCCATATCAGCGACATCGGGTACGGGGAATCGCGCGGATACGCCACGCGACGCCGTATCCGCTGATCCCTGGGAGCGGCCATGCGTACCGTGACGTACGTCAAGAACAAGACTGTCGAGATCGTGGAGAAGCCGATCCCCGAGATTCAGCCGGACGAGGTGCTCGTCAAGATCGCCGGTGCCGGATTGTGCCACTCCGACCTGCACCTGATCGAGATGGGCGACGACAACCCGCTGATCGGCGAGACCTTGGGCCACGAGGGATCCGGATACGTGCACGAGGTCGGTTCGAGCGTGACGAACTGGAAGGTGGGTGACCCGGTACTGGTGTCGCTCGTCCTGAGCTGTGGTGAATGCCGTGAGTGCCTGGCGGGTCGCGACAGCCAGTGCCTGGTGGCCAGCCCGCGCGGAGCGCTGGCCCCCGCGGCGCCGGGGATCGGGCTGCCGGGGAACATGGCCGAGTACATCGCCGTCAAGTCCCACCACCTGGACCCGCTGAACGGCATCGACCCCACCGACGCGGCTCCACTGGCGGACGCCGCCCTGACGCCGATGCACGCGATCAACTCCGTGCGGGACCGGCTGACCGGTGATGCGACCGTCGTGGTCCTGGGCATCGGAGGCCTCGGACACATGGGCCTGCAGATCCTCACCGCCACCTCGGGCTCGCGCATCATCGCCGTCGACACCGACCCGGAGAAGCTCGCCTTCGCCGAGTCCCACGGTGCTCTGGGCGTCGTGAGCGACCGCGACGCGGCTCAGCGGATCCTCGACGAGACGAACGGCCGCGGTGCCGAGGTGGTGCTCGACTTCGTCGGCGTGCAGCCGACCGTCGATCTCGCGCTCGCCGTGATCGCCCAGGGCGGGGCGATCCGCTTCGTCGGTCTCGGCGGCGGGAGCTTCACCTACACGGCCGGAATCGTCGAGATGCCGTGGGGAGTGAACATCGAGCGGCCCTACGGCGGCAATCGCTCCGACCAGCGTGAGGCGTTGGCCCTCGCCCTGGCGGGCAAGATCCACGTCGAGGTGACGCGCTATCCCCTCGACGACGCGAAGCGGGCGTTCCAGGACCTGCACGACGGGAAGATCCAGGGGCGCATCGTTCTGGTTCCCTGAGACCCGCGTCGCGGCCGCTCGGATGCTCCGGTCTGCCTCTGGGGACGCGCCGGGCCCGACCCAGGCGGCATAGCGACAAATTTGGGAATATTCTGGAACCGGACGTCTCTCATCCTCGTCATCAGGACGTGTCTCGCGGTCTTCGATCGCCGGACACGGATGACGTGAGGCGTGCCAGAGCTGGTCCGCTGATGTGTCGGTGAGAGGACATGAGATGAGCGAATCGCGAATTCCCCAGGTCCCGGAGCTGGAGGGCCCAGACACGCTGGACGGGATCCCTGCCTCGTTGACGACGGGCAGATTCGTTGTCGTGTTGTCCGGTGCCGCCGAGGCGGAGGGCGCTCTCGTCAAGGCGGCCGGGATGTCGGTGCTGGCGCATTCGCGCGAGTTCGCGGGCGACGCCGTCGATCTCTCCCAGCTCGCGGCGGCGGACGCGGTCGTCTTCGACACGCTGCAGGTGGCCGTTGTGTCCGCCGATCCGGACCAGGTGGTGGCTCTGCGAGCGGCCGGTGCCGAGACCGGCATCGTGTCGATCTTCCCGGAGTTGATCCATCACGCGTTGCCCGGCCCGGAGTACGTCCAGGGCTACCGCGACGGGGTCACCGACTTCGCCGGCCGACTTCAGGGCGACGTCGGTGGCGGCGAGCGCGCCGGTGCCACCACCGCCTTCCAGGACACCGACGAGGCGACCTGGGGATTGCAGGCCACCCGGACTGTGGACTCTCCCCTGACCGGGCGGGGCGTGAAGGTGGCGGTGCTGGACACCGGCTTCGATGTGAACCACCCCGACTTCGCCGACCGATCGGTCACGACCGAGTCTTTCGTGCAGGGTGAGACCGTGCAGGACGGTCACGGCCACGGCACACACTGCATCGGCACCTCGTGCGGGCCGCGGCATCCGCAGTCCGGTCCCGGGTACGGCGTGGCGTACGAGGCCGAGATCTTCGCGGGCAAGGTGCTCGGCGACCAGGGCTCCGGCTCGGATCAGGGCATCATCGCGGGCATCGACTGGGCGGTCTCCAACGGCTGCCAGGTGATCTCGATGTCGCTCGGCGCGGACGTCCGCACCGTCCACACCCCCTACACGGTGATCGGCCGGCGCGCCCTGACGGCCGGGTCGCTCATCATCGCCGCCGCGGGCAACAACGCCCGCCGCTCGGCGGGAAACTACGGTTTCGTCGGAGTACCGGCGAACAGTCCGACGATCATGGCGGTCGGCGCCCTGGATCAGCGGTTGAGCATGGCCGACTTCTCCGCCCGCAGCTCCGCGGTGCGCGGCGGCCAGGTCGATATCGCCGGGCCCGGCTATCAGGTCTACTCGTCCTGGCCGATGCCCACGCGCTACCGCTCGATCAGCGGGACGAGCATGGCGACCCCCCACATCGCGGGCTTGGCGGCGCTCTGGGCCCAGGCCACCGGTGCCAGCGGCCTGGAGCTGTGGGCGGTGCTCGCCCAGGAGGCGCAGCGCCTGGACCTGCCCTCGGTGGACGTCGGTGGCGGTATCGGACTGGCCCCGCCGCGGGATTGAACCCGACTGGGCAGACTGCGGACCCGGTCGCGCCAATCCAGCGCCGCGCCGTGTCGACGGGTCGCCGTGTCGATGGGTCGACGGGGCGATGGGTCGATGGAAACAAGGCTCGGCCCGGGATTGAATGAGCTTCGGCAACCGTTGTGACTGGTGCTGTCGTTGTGCACGACAGGATGAGCAACTGGCCCTTAGCCTTTCTGGAGTTTCGGCGTAGCCTGTCCAGAGGCAGTCGGACGGCGGATTGCCGCTGGACCTAGGAGAGTTCATGACCGAAGTCACCGTGATGGTGGATGACGCCCATCTACCCTCGATCCGAAGCGTCGCCGACCAACTGACCCAACGTGGAATGCAGGTCGACCGTGTGTTGGCAATGGCCGGCTGCATCACCGGTTCGATCGAGTCAGGCGCCGAATCCCGACTCCGGGCGATTCCCGGCGTCGCCTCGGTGGATGCCAACCAGGAGTTCCAGCTACCGGATCCGTCGTCCGAGATTCAGTAGGACTTCTTCGGGGCTCTCCCGTCCCTGCGTGACGCCATTTGGTTCCTTGAGTGGTGCTGTTGGGCTCCCTCTGAAGTGGTGCCGTGGGATTCCTTGAGTGGCCTTCGGGTTCACTGAGTGGCCTTCGAGCCCACCATGGTGACGTGCTCGAGCCCACTGGCTTGCCCCGCGCGCTTGCCGAGCTGGAACCGGCCAGGAATCGCGTTGCTGGCTTGCCCGGCGCGCTTGCCAAGCCGGAACCGGCCAGGAAATCCCGCGTTGACCGGCTATGGGCCGAGCAGCCAGTGATCGCCGGCTAGTCGGCACACACCTGGTCAACGCGCGAACAACCGGTCGTTGGGGCCCCCGCGGTGGCGGGTGGGCACGTGGAGGGAAAGCCGACAACGCGGCCGATCGTCCTCTCAGCCGATGGCTCTACTCAGCCTCAGCTGATCCTGCGGGCGCGACGCTCCGCGAGTTCGTCGTTGACATCGGGCTGCTGGTCGGCGTGCTCGCTCGGCAGTTGCGCGAGAGTGCCCTCGACCTCGCGCCACACCCGGCCCACCGCGATCCCGAAGACGCCCTGGCCACCTTGAACCAGGTCGATCACCTCGTCCGCGGATGTGCACTCGTAGACCGAGGCACCGTCCGACATCAGAGTGATCTGGGCCAGATCGTCCACCCCGCGCTCCCGGAGATGCCCCACCGCGGTACGGATCTGCTGCAGCGAGACGCCGGTGTCGAGCAGCCGCTTGACCACCTTGAGCACGAGGATGTCGCGGAAGCTGTACAGACGCTGGGATCCGGAACCGCGGGCGCCGCGGACACTCGGCTCGACCAGGCCGGTACGCGCCCAGTAATCCAGCTGACGGTAGGTGATGCCGGCGGCCTTGCAGGCGGTCGGGCCACGGTAGCCCGCCTGTTCGTCCAGCACGGGGAGATCGCCGTCGAAGAGCAGCCCTTGAGCGCTCGACGGCACGTGCGAGCGCATGTCGCTCGCGTCCTGCCTACTCACCGCTGACCTCCACCTCACCGACGTTCATCGACGCATTCGCCCTGTTGCTGCGTTCTCGGGCCAGCTCCATCATGACAATCGAGAACTACACCCATGGATCTTTCAGGACGAACGTAAGCCCACGTCGGCCCCGGGTCAACGACCCGAACCGTCAACTTCACGGCGTGTCGGGCGCCGAGACACAACCTCAACCTTCGATATGAGATTGAGACTTCCGGTCGGACGAGAGCCGAGGCCGTGTTCAACCGACGACCGGTCGACCACGAGGTGGACGGTCGGGCCGCGATCCCGCACCAGCCGGCCGGCAGACCGTCGGGACGTGACGAACCGGCCCACGGATGTGGACCGGTCTCACTGCTCACCGGATTCGGGCGATTCGAAGTCGTCCGCATGCACCTGGTCAAGGAACTCGCGGAACTTCTCGACCTCGTCGTCGGCGTCGTTCTCGCCTTCGGGTGGCGGGACGCTACCGGTGTCCAGCACCTCTTCGGCGCCGAGGATGGGGCAGCCGGCCCGAAGGGCCAGGGCGATGGCGTCCGAGGAGCGGGAGCTGACCGTGAGACCGCCGTCGAAGGCGAGCTCGGCGTAGAAGACGCTGTCGCGCACCTCGACGATGCGGACCTGCTCGAGCCGCCGGCCGAGCGCGGTGATCACGTCGCCGAGAAGATCGTGCGTCAGCGGCCGGGGCGGCACCACGCCCTGCTGGGCCAGGGCGATCGCACTGGCTTCGGCGGAACCGATCCAGATCGGCAGGTAGCGCCGACCGCCGTCGCGCTCCCGTAGCAGCACGATGGGCGTCCGCGACGGCATCTCCACCCGGACTCCGACCACCTCGAGTTCGCGCACTCTTCGACTCTAACCCCGCTCGACCGTTTAGTGCGCAGTGGTTCCCGGGCGAGGAAGGGGCCGCGCGGGACCGGGTCCCGCTCAGGCTCAGCCGGCGTGACGGCGCCGCTCAGGCCCGGCTCCGTTTGATGGGCTCGGTTCGGACCCGGCCGGGGTTGAAGGGCCTGGCTCGGACCCGGCCGGGGTGATGGGGGCCGCTCGGGCCCGGCTCCGTTTGATGAGCCCGGTTCGGACCCGGCCGGGGGTGATGAGCCTGGTTCGGACCCGGCAGGCGTGATGGTCCGCGCTGGAGCCCGGTCCGAGTGATGGGCCCGCCGAGGCCCGGCTCGTGGATGGGCACGGCTCAGACGAAGCCGGGGATCTGACCGCCACCGCATCGGCTGACCACTTGTGGGCCGACTGACCGGCGATCTCTGGTCACTCGACCCACAACCCGACCACTCGGCCCACAACCGGCCAGACGACGACTTCCGCCGGCCGCCGCGGACCGCGGCCACCGGCCCCGCGGCCGCTCAGCGGGCGAGAAGGCTCAGGATGCGAAGAGGTTCAGCGTGCGAAGGGCACGAGTCTGTTGCCAGCCGATCCTCAACTGAGCTGGCTCAGCGCCGTGCGCACGAGTGCGGTGTGCAGCTGGACGCATACGCCGGCGATCTCGCGGGCGACCTCGTCCGCCTGCGCCCGCCCGTCATGGGAGCGGCGACCGGGGGTGGTCACCTGCTCGATCAGGCCGATCTCGCGATCCGCGGCGATCCGGAAGGAGCGCAGGTGCCGCGCCTCGATGCCGTGCTTCGTCAGTTGTGCGGCGAGCTTCGCGATCTCGAGCGCATCCGCGTCGTAGTACCCGGCAGCCGAGGCGCGGATCAGTCCGAAAGACTCCAGGCTGGCGATGACCTTGACGTCGAGCCCGACCGTGGCGGCCAGTTCGGCCGGCCGCAGCCGGATTGCCGGACGCGGGGCGTCCAGATCGATCGTCGGGCTGATCGGCGTCGGCGCGACCGGCATCTCCTGTGCGGGCAGCTGGGGCGTCAACCCGCGGTCGAGGGCGTCGAGGTACTCCTTGATCGCCTTCAGCGGCATGTACTTGTCGCGCTGCAGCAGGAGGATCGTCTTGATCCGGTCCACATCGGCCTCGGTGAACTTCCGGTAGCCGCTGGCGGTACGGCGCGGCTCGATCAGGCCGATCGACTCCAGGAACCGCAGCTTCGAGTGCGACAGATCGGGGAAGTCCGGCTGGAGCCGGTTCAGCACCTCGCCGATGCTGAGCAGCCGGCGACTGCTACGGGCGGGTTCGCTCACGACCGCCCCGGACGGGACGGATGAGTGTGGAAGGTCATCCGGAACCGGCCGATCTGCACCTCGTCGCCCGACTTGAGTGTGCACTCGTCGACCCGCTCACGGTTGACGTAGGTGCCGTTCAGGCTGCCGACGTCGCGGACCCGGAACGTGTTGCCCTCCCGGATGAATTCGGCGTGCCGGCGAGAGACGGTCACGTCATCGAGGAAGATCTCGCTGCTGGTGTGACGGCCCGCGCCCGTGCGGTCCGCGTCGAGCAGGAACCGCGAGCCGGTGCTGGCCCCGCGCACGACGATCAACAGCGCGCTTCCCTCGGGAAGTGCATTGATCGCGGCCTGGTCGTCGAGGCTCAGGCCGGGGGCGGTGTGTTCCTCCACCGGCTGGACCGGGGGGAACGTCCTGGTGGTATCGGCACTTCGGCCCGTATTCGCGCCTTGCTCGGACATCCGGCCTCCAATCCGCTGTGGTCGTACGCCGATTCGCCCCATCGACGAGCCGGGCTCTTACCCTAACCCTCAACCCTACGGTGAGACCAACCTGGTGACCATCAGCCGGTTTCCACGCTGGGCCGTCCGGGCGCCGCCGGTCGAGTTGCTTGAGGGTTTCACACGGTGACGACGCTGGTCGCGTCCCTGTCGCGCGGCGGCCATCCGGGCCTGCGGCCGCCGTGTATCGGGTGACGGCGGAGGGGCTGAGTCGCAGGCCGGAGGCGTCGGCAGCCCGAGCCCCCGCCCGCCGGAGACGACGAAACGACGACGATGGACGCCGCCGACGGGGACCGGCGCCGACAGGACGCGAGCGGACGGGACGCGAGCGGACGGGACGCGAGCGGACGGGACGCGAGCGGACGGGACAGGAGCGGACCTCGACCGGCGCGGACGATGACGATGACGGAAGTCTCCGTCGCGCCCCAGCCGGCCAGGGTCGTACGCCTTGGTGCGGAAGATGACGGCGCGGCCCACGCCGGTCAGCGTTGTGCGCCTTGGTGCGGAAGATGACGGCGCGCCTCAACCGGCCAGCGTTGTGCGTCTTGGTGCGGAAGATGACGGCGCGCCTCAACCGGCCAGCGTTGTGCGCCCTGGCGGAGGATGACCGTCGCCCCCAGCCGGCTGGCGTCGTACGCCTTCGTCCGGAAGATGACCGACGGCGCCCGGCGGCTGTCGCCGGGCGCCCCGATCGTGTCGACGACGGAAGGTCAGCCGACCTGGGAGCGGTAGGCGTCGGCGTCCATCAGCGCTTCCAGCTGGCCGGGGTCGCTGGGCTGGATCTTGTACAGCCAACCGTTGCCGTACGGGTCCGAGTTGACCAGATCGGGTGAGGCGTCCAGGGTGTCGTTGACCTCGGTGACCGTCCCGCTCAGTGGTGCCACGAGCTCGGAGACGCTCTTGGTGGATTCGATCTCGCCGCAGGACTCTCCCGCGGTCACCTCGGTGCCCACCCCGGGCAGATCGACGAAGACGACGTCGCCCAGGGAGTCCTGCGCGAAGGCGGTGATGCCGACGGTCACCTGCTCTGCGGTGGCGAGTGCCCATTCGTGCTCGGCCGTGTAACCACGATCTGCCGGGTAGTCCAAGGTGGCCATGACTCCTCCTGATGCCAGGTTCTGGATCCTGCGGATCCGCGGTTGCGCGCGCTGACCGTGCCGTTGTCCGGAATAGGTCGAGCGGAACAGTCGACGCCGACGAGACTAGTGGTCCTCGGCGGAAGGTGTTCCCCGGTTGCCGTTGGGCCTGGCGGTGTCGAGCGGTGGCGAGTCCGGCGGAGACGGCGGCGGCGTACCCGTGTTCCCCGGTTGGCGTTGAGCCTGGCGGCGTCGAGGGCGTTGCCGGTGTGGCCGGTGGGGATGACTGTGGTGTCGTGATCATTGCGGTTGGTCCGGGTGGATGGCGAAGTCGCTTGTTTGGGGGTAGCCGCATTGGTAGGCATAGCTGCCCTGGTTGGGGTAGCTGCACTGGTAGGCGTAGCCGCCCTGGTTGGGGTGGCCGTACTGGTAGGCGTAGCCGCCCTGGTTGGGGTGGCCGTACTGATAGGCGTAGCCGCGCTGCTTGGACAGTCGCACTGGCCGGGAAGCCGCACTGGCTGGGGGGCCGCCGTGGTTGGGATAGCCAGCGTTGCGGAAGGTGGTCGAGCGTGATCGGCTCGCGGTCCAGCCTCGCGGTCGGTGCGAGCGGCTACTCGATTGACCAGGTGTTCGCGCGTTGACCGGTTGTCGGCCGAGCAGCCAGCGGTAGCCGGCCGCTCGACACATACCTGGTCAACGCGCACACAGGCGGCTGCTCGACACCGGATCCGGCGCGTGGTCCGGCCCAGAACCGACGGGTACGGCGAACGCCAAGCCCCCGCAGACGCCTAAACCCGGCCGCATATGGCTATTCGGACATCCCTGTGGGCTGAGTAATGGTGGCCCGCCTCTGGCAGTGCTCCGCCTGACGGGGCAGCGCCAGAGGCAAGGGCCGTCCCCCGATCTACTTCTGCCAGTGCTCCGCCAGACGGGACAGTCCCAGAGATGCGAGGGCCGCCCCGGGACCCACTTCCGGCAGTGCTCCGCCTGACGGCGTAGTGCCAGAGATGCAAGGGCCGTCCCCGATCCACTTCTGGCAGTGCTCCGCCTGACGGGGCAGTGCCAGAGACGTCGAGTGCTACCTCACCATCTTCTCCACGCTCTTCTCCACACCGCCGGACAAATCGCCTGGATAAGTCAGTCAGCAGCATCGAGGCCCTCGCGACCCTTGGGTTGCCCCGGTGGCCATCTCTGCCGCCGACCGACCAGGAATGTCACGACGTGCCCACTCGCGCCTGTCGACCGGGAGGGGCTCGAGGGTGCGGCGGCGTCCGCGCCGGGCCGGCAAGGCCGGCGAACCAGCGATGCCATTGTTTGTACCGCGACCGGGGAGAACGGCCGAGCACCGCGTGCCGGGCCGGAGTCCTGGCCGGTGGGGTGACCCTCGAAAGCTAGGATAGCCTTGGCTCACTTGGGGGTGAACTGCGACGAGATGGGAGTCTATTGATGCTGCCTACCATCGCGGACTACGCACCCCCGACGCCGGCCGACCTGCCGTCGAATCGGGTGGCCTGGCGGATCGATCCCGATCGGGCCGTGGTGCTGGTTCACGACATGCAGCGCTATTTTGTGGATGCGTTCGATCCGGAGTCGAAAGTGGCGACCCAGATGATCGAGCACATCTGCCAGATCCGCACAGCCGCAGTCGGATTCGGCGTTCCGGTCTATTTCACCGCACAGCCGCCGGCGCAGCCCGCGCACGAGCGGGGCCTGTTGACGGAGTTCTGGGGGCCCGGTCTCCAGGCGGACGGCCGCGACTCGATCGTCGAGGCGCTGGAACCGGTTCCCGCCGAGGACCTCATCACGAAGTGGCGCTATGACGCCTTCCTGCGCACTGACCTCAAAGAACGATTGACGAAAGCTGGTCGAGATCAACTGATTGTGACCGGTGTCTACGCCCACATTGGTTGTCTGATGACGGCGACGTCGGCGTTTATGAACGATATTCGAGCTTTCTTTGTCGCCGATGCCACAGCCGACTTCTCGGCTGACTATCACTCGATGGCGCTGAAATACGCGGCCGAACGATGCGCGTATGTGTTGAGCACCGACGAGGTGCTCGCGCAGCTGTCGGGTGGGACGAACCGATGACCGTTTCGAGGCCCGAGCCGGCCACGCCTCGCTTCGACCTGACCACGCCGGACTACCGGTTGCATTGCCGCGGCGTGAC
>JBDIAG010000015.1:0-17181 GCA_039812305.1 Actinomycetales bacterium
CTACCGGGTGCTGCTCGATCTGGGCAGTGGCAGCCTCGGGCCGTTGCAGCGCCACCTGGCTCTGGAGGAGATCGACGGGATCGCGCTGAGCCATCTGCACCCCGATCACTGCCTGGACGCCTGCGGCCTGTACGTCTACCTGAAGTACCGCCCGGGTGAGCCGATCGCCCGCCGGCCGCTGCTGCTGGGCCCGGCCGGATCGGCCAAGCGCCTGGCCCGCGCCTACGATCTTCCGCTGGTGCCCGGCATGCATTCGGAATTCGACATCGTCTCCTGGACGGCCGGCGTCCCGGCCCGGATCGGGCCGTTCACGCTCACGCCTTATCGAGTGGTGCATCCGGTGCCGGCTTTCGGCATTCGGGTCGAGGGCCCGCGGGAGGACGGCAACGGCACCGCCGTGCTCGCCTACAGCGGAGACACCGACGAATGCGAGGGTCTTCTGCAGGTGGCGCGCAAGGCGGATCTCTTCCTCTGCGAGGCGGCCTTCCACGAGGGCCGCGACGACTTCGCCGGCGTGCACCTGACCGGCCGGCGTGCCGGCCGGGTGGCCACCCGGGCCGAGGTCGGGGCGCTGCTGCTCACCCACATCCCGCCGTGGAACGACCCGGAACGCACGCGGGCCGAGGCCAAGCAGACCTGGGAGGGCGACCTCGGGCTGGCCGAGCCCGGGATGGTCGTCACCCTGTAGGACGGGGCCTCGGGCACCCGAACGTCGCGCGGCGCACCGTCAGCTCAGAGCCGTCCGCAGCCTCGAGCGACCGCTGTTGAGGCGGGACTTCACCGTGCCGATCGGAATTCCCAGCTCGTCGGCGATCTCGGCGTACTCCAGACCCGCGACGTCCCGCAGGATCACCGCCTCGGCCAGCTCCGGATGCTCGCCGCGCAACCGTTCGAGGGCCTCGACGAGATCGACCCGGGCTCCCGCCAGGACGCTGACCCGCAGCGGATCGACCGGCTCCGTCGTCACCGGCTGCATGCGCTCGGCCTGGGTGCGCATCCGCCGGTAGGCGGCGAAGGCGGCCCGGGTGGCGACCTGGTGGGCCCACGTGCTGAACCGCGAGCGACCGGCGAAACCGGGCAGGCCGGTGACGATCGCCAGCAGGGCCTCCTGGGCGGCGTCCTCGGCGTCCGCGGTGAACGGCAGCACTCGGGCGCAGCGCCGCAGCACCTGCGGCGCGATGAGCACGGTCAGTTCGTCCAGGGCCTGCCGGTCGCCGGCCTGCGCCTGCCGGGCCAGCCGGTCGAGCTCGTCCTGCAACTGCGCGGGCAGGCTCATCGACACCCTCCTCGAGTCCGTCTCGCACCTGGTCGTCCACGGCAGGCCTCCTGGCGGGCACTGCGTCGTCGTCGACTCGCCGCTGCGCCACGCTCCTGCGCCATACCGAGCGCTCCGTTCAGGGCCGGGTTGCGCGGGCGCCCGTCGCCAGCCACACCTTAGAGTCGAAGCATGCGCACGCCGATCCTGCCCGGGCGTGTGCAGGTTCTGCGTCCGGTCGGCTCGGGCGGCTTCGCGACCGTCTGGCTCGGCTGGGATCCCCAACTGGAGGCGGAGGTCGCCGTCAAGATCCTGGCCGAGAACTGGGCGCTGCGCGCGGACGTCCGGGACCGGTTCGTCACCGAGGGTCGGCTCCTGCGCCGGGTCGACTCGTCCCGAGTCGTGCCGGTCTTCGACGTGGGGGAACTGGACGACGGGCGTCCGTACCTCGTGATGGCCTACCTGGGCGGGGGCACGCTGGCCGAGATGCTGGCCGACGGCAGACCGCCGCCCGCGGACGGGAGGCGACTGCTGCTCGAGGTGGCGCGCGGGCTGGTCGACCTGCATGCCGCCGGGATCGTGCACCGGGACGTCAATCCCGGCAACATCCTGCTGGGGGAGCGTGGCGCGGTGTTGGGAGACCTCGGGCTGGCCAAGGATCTGGCGGCCGGGTCCGGACTGAGCCAGCCGATGGGGACCGGTCGCTACCGGGCTCCGGAACAGCTCGAGTTCTCCGCTGAAGTGACTCCCGCCTGCGACGTTTACGCCTTCGCGCACGTCGTCGCGGACGTGCTGCAGCCCGCGGAACTGCAGGGCCGCAGGCTTCGGACGGTGCTCGCCCGGGCCCGGGCGCAGGATCCGGCACTGCGTCCGGGTCTCGCCGAGGTGATGGCGGCACTGAGCGATGACGGCATCAGCGATCGCCGTCGTTCGCGGCGACGACGCGCCGTCGCGGGGGTGTCCACCCTGCTGGTGGTGGCAGCCGTCGGAGTGACCGGCTACCGATGGTGGACCCGTCCACTGCTCGCGTGGGATCCCGATCACCGGGTCGCGGTCACCGTGCCCTATGACTGGCAGGTCCAGCAGTCCCCGCCGCGCTCGCCGGATCACGGCGCCGTGGCGGCGCGGGCGCCGGACGACTCCGCCGAGGTCGCAGCCAGATGGACGACGGGTGCGGTCGGTCCGGTCGGCGACCGTGCCCATGCCGGGTGCACGGCCGGGCAGCCGGTCCCCGCCACGATCGAGGTGACCGGTGGCGGCCGGTACACGGGGCAGTCGCTGACGTGGACCTGTCCGGATGCGGTGGCCTACCGGGAGTGGTCGCTGACACCTCGCGGGACGGACGTGCCGGGTCTGAGTCTCAGCGTGCGGACGGTCTCCGGCGGCGACCCGACCCCGGCCACGCTGGTGGCCGGGGTACAGGTCGCGCACTGACTCCGCCGCCGCGATCACGCCTGGCCGAAGGCCTTCACGTGCATCAACGTCGGCGTCGACGGATCCGAACAGCCGACGAGCGTGTCCAGCGGAGCGAACTGGGAGTGCGTCTCGCCCGGCAGGTAGATCCGCAGGCCGCGTGCCGGGGTCTCGCCGCACGGGTCGTAGTTGCCCGCCTGCGCCACCCGGACGCTCGTGGTCGCGGTCTGGCCGGAGCCGAGGTCGAAGCCCGTGCCCCGCTTCCCGGTGCGGTCCGCCGGCTTGCCGAGCTGCTGACCGGAGTCACCGGTCACCATCGAGACACCCGGGAAGCCGACGAGCCAGCAGGGATCGCCGTTGTTGCGCACCGACACGGTCACCGAGTAGCTGCCGGCACCGGCGCTCCCCTCCTCGACACCGGCTGACACGGTCGTGTTCGCGGCCCGGCAGCGCGGCAACTCGCCGGCGGTCGAACTGCTGCTGGTGGTGCTGGTGTGGCTGGTGCTCGTCGCGGTGCCGCTGGTCGACGTGCTCGTCGTGGACGTGCTCGTGGTCGGCGGCATCGTGGTCCGTGAGGCGGACGCCGACGTGGTCGTCGAGCTCGACGCCGTGTCGTCCGCGGCACTGGCACTGACCTGCCTCGGGCCGAAGCAGCCGGTGAGACAGAGGGTCAGCGCCCCGGTGAGCGCGGCGACCCGCGTCAGGCTCGCGATCCGGGGGGACGTCGTCCTGGTGAGTGTTCGCATCATGTCTCCTTCCCTTTCATCCTCGTTGGAGAAGGGGAGGACCGCATTTGTTCGCGGCCGATGGAGACTTTCTTGCGCTGCTGCTCGACGTGGACGGCGTCCTCTGGTCGGATCACCCCGTTGTCAGATCACCATGCCGTCAGATCACCTTTGCCGTCAGATGACCTCGGGCAGCCCGGTGCGGACGATCCGATCCGGGGCGATCGTGCCGTCCGGCTCGCGGGTGTAGAAGGTCATCGTCTCCAGCCGCGGGGCGTAGGCGTGGATGCTGACCGCAGTCTGCACGACCTCGTTGGTGACGTCGTGGATCTCGCCCGGCGCGATCTCGGCGACGATCCCCGGGGCGTGCTTGCGCGGGATCAGCCGGCCGCGGGCGTCCGGGCGGATCTCGGTGAGCACGCCGCGCACGGTGGTGAACGCCGCCGCCGATTCGCCGTGGTCGTGCAGGTCGGTGGACGACGACGTGCCCCAGGCGATCACCCAGACGTCGACGTCCTCGGGGACGACGATCCTGGTCCAGGTGCGGTCGGCGCCGTGCAGTTTCGCGTGCGGCTTCCAGAGTGACGGGGTGGCCGCGACCCGGCGGACGATGCCGGCCAGGTCGACGGATCGGCGGGAGCCTCGGAGTTCCCGCAGGGGAGGATGGGAGGGAGCGATGGTCATGATGTGTTGTTTCGTCCTCAACAGTGGTGCGCCCGGATCGGGTGGGCGTCAGAAAGTGTCGTGAAGAAGACGGTCGGAGCCGTCGAGAAAGTGTGTTCGGTCTTCCAGGTCGGTCGTCAGCGACAACAACACAGGGCGTTCAGGCGTCGGCTCTGCCGGCCCTTCTGCTGCATCATCTGTTCCGACCTCCATCGGTTTCTGGCAGGAGCACCCATGACGGGTTGCTGCGGCGTCACCGAGCCAGATCTCTCAACCGCTCTTGATGGGACACGTCCATAGTACAGGCGGCGCGGATGTTGTCTAGCGAAAAGCTAGGGAATCCGGATGGATCCTTCCCGACATCGCACGCGTCTAGTGCTGCGTGACGGAGGTTGTTCGAGGACCTGGTCGTGGTTCGAGGGCCCGGCGACTCTCGCCTGGAGCATTTCTGTTGCCTGGCAACAGAAATACTCCGGACGAAGGTCGCGTCGCGGTGGCCTGCCGCCCGGTTCGCTGGGCCGAACCCGGTCGGCCAGGTCGCCGCGCGGGCGGCGCCAGGCCGCGGAGAACCTCCGTGCGGAGCACCTGTGCGTCAGTGAGCATTAACCGTTTCGAGTGATCGTCGACGAGCCGTTGTCGGTGCCGGCTGTTACGTTGGCGCCGCATCCTGGGAGGTAGCGCAATGTCTGACCGGCAAGAGTCCGACGGAAGTCCGTTCGCGCCACCGGATCGCAGCGGGAGCGATGGGAGTGCGCCCGGTGACGGCGGGGCCGATCGTGGTGCGGCCGATCGCGGTGGGGTGGACGAGACGCGCCCCGACCTGCGCAAGCCGACCGAGCAGCGATTTCCCGCACCGGATCAGCACCCCACCCAGCAGTTCGGGCCCCCTGGGCAGTTCGGGCCGCCGCAGGGATACCACCAGGGCGACCCGCAGGGTGGTCAGTATCCAGCGCCGAGCCCGTTCCAGGCGCCCGGCCAGGGTCACCCGCAGCCGGATCAGTCCCACGGGGAGCCGTACTCCCAGCCCACCCGGCATCTGCCGACCGGCGGCCAAGGGAGCCCACCCCCGTCCGACGCGTCTTCGACAGCTCAGCCCACGCAGCCGTTGTACGGGCCGCCACCGGGCTACGGGCCACCGGGGGAGCATGGTCAGCAGGGCGACCCCACGCGCCCGCTCGACTACGGCCAGCCTGCTGGTTACGGCCAGCCGGGCGGTTACGGCGAGTCTGGTGGTTACGGGCAGCCAGGTGGTTACGGGCAGCCAGGTGGATACGGACAGCCGGGTGGATACGGACAGCCGGGCGCCGCGTCCGGGCCTGGCGGCTACGGACAGCCGGGGAGCGCGTCCGGTTCTGGTGGTTACGGGCAGCCGGACGCCGCGTCCGGGCCTGGCGGTTACGGGCAGCCGGGCGCGGGGTCAGGTGGCTATGCCCCGTCAGCTGGTTTCGGTCCGGCCGGCGATCACAGTCAGTCCGGTTATGCCTCACCAGCCGACTACGGCCGGCCCGGCGAGTATGGGCAGACGGGTGGTTACGGACAGCCCGGCGGCTACCTCCCGCCAGCCGACGTCTCCGCGCCGCCGTCGCGGCCGAAGCGGCGCACCGGCCTGATCCTCGGAATCGTCGCTGCCTGTGTGGCCTTCCTCCTCGTCGTCGGCGTCGGGGCGTTCTTCGTCTTGCGGGCACCAGGCATCCACACCGCCGCCGGTGAGGTGACCAACGCCGACGACGCCTTGAAGAGCGTCACCCAGCAGTGGGGGCGCGATCTGAAGACCGAGGGCTATACCCGGCCCTCCGATACCGAGTGTTACTTCGTGATCGGCCGGTCCAACGATCTGGCCGGCAATCAGCTGGCGTGCGGTCCGCTGCTGCGTCCCGATACGGACAAGCAGAAGGTCTGGGATCTCTACACCTTCACGAGGAGTTCCGCCGGCTCGGTGTCGAAGACCTCGGATCCGCCCAGCACCGCCCAGGCACTGCCGGCCAGCACCTACCTGGCCGGGTCGTCCGGGCGGGAGGAGGAGATCGACCTCTCGAAGGTCAAGGCACAGGACTACCCCCGTGCCAAGGCCGATTCGGTGTGGACGTCCGATCAGTTCAGCATCTCCGGAGCCGACCTGGGCGAGCCCGTGAAGCTGCCGGAGACCCGGCTGGTCGGCCTGGGCGCGGCCTACACCGTCGCGTCGTTGTCCCCGGTGAAGAAGGCGCAACTTCTCGCGGAGCCGACGCGCACCGTTCAGGCCGCGGAGGATCAGACGCTCTACCTGCTCAAGTTCGGCACGGTTCCCCCTCCCAACACCATCAAGGGGACGAACACGCTCTCCCTCGTGGTTGCCGGTAACCCGGTCACCGTCTCGGGCGGCGCCGACAGCGACGTGCTGATCAATACCAAGGAGTCGGCCGTGCTGCAGCTGGAGACGGAGGGCATCGTCCAGTCTGTCGATCTGTTCAGCGGCAAGCGCGTCAGCGACCCGCGGCTCGACGTGCTGGCCGGCGGCAGCTTCCCGAAGAAGGCGGACCGCAACATCAAGGTCGAGTTCCCGCGCACCACCGGACCCGACGGGGCGGCCTACGACATCACCGTCACGGTCCGCGACATCGTGGCCACGCCCTACGACGACGGCGAGTGGGCGCCGGAGGGCCAGGTGCACGCCACGGTCCTGATCGACACGAAGGCCTACAGCACCCGACCCACCGGGGCGACCTTCACCGTCGCCTGCACCGCGACCGTCGACGGCGGCAACATGCGCTCGTGCAACGGCGGCCTGCTCGGCTACGCCAGCCTCAAGATGACCGTGCCACCCACCGGCCAAGCGGTCATCAAGGTGAAACCGACCCTGCGCGTCACCCGCGGCGGTGACAAGTTCGAGGTGCCCTTCGCCGAACAGAGCGTCAACGTCCCGATGCCGTGAGGCCGCTTCCCCGATCGACCACGTGGCCGCGCGTCGACCAGTTGTAGGCCGAGCAACCAGTTGTAGGCCGAACAACCAGCGATCGCTGGCCAGACTGCCGACAGAGTGGCTAGTCGGCCATCACGTGGCTGCTCGAGCGCCCGGACCCCGAGGAGCGGATCGGGCCGCGCGCCCCTTCCGGGCCCCGAAGGCAGTCCGACGGCAGCCGGACTGCCTCGGCAAGGCTGGCGGCGGGGCCGGCTGCCTCGGCACGGCCGCGGCCGAAGCCGCGGCCGAGTGGCAACGCTCGGTACCGAGTGGCAACCCTCAGCGCGTCCCGTCGGTACTCAACGCGACCACTCGACGTCCTGAAGCTTCCCGTCGGTACCGAACGTGACCACTCGACGTATTGGAGTTCCCCGGTACCGAACGTGACCATTGGCCGTTGCAGCGAGCCCAGCCGGTCCGAAGACGACCCACGAAGCATCGAATAGCGCGCCCTCGGAGCGTAGGGATAGGCGGTCAGGTTCAACCCACGCCCGTTCGACCGGCCCGATGAGAGGCGGCCACTCTCGCATGGAGTATTCGTGTTGCCTGGCAACAGAAATACTCCGAACGAAGGTCGCGGCGGTGTGTGCGGAACGTGCCCCCCGCACGACGTCCCGCGCGCATGGTGCCCTCCGCACGGCGCAACCCGCGCACAACGTCCCGCACGGCACGCCATCCGCACGGTGCCCCGCGCCCCGCACGGCGCAACCCGCGCACAACGTCCCCGTACCGCACGCCATCCGCACGACTCACGCCTCGTCCCCGAGCGATCCGATCCCACCCGGCGATGCCGTGGCCCGGAGCCCGGGACACTACAGTCACACCAATGAGCATGCGCAGTGACGGCAGGGCCGTCGATGAGCTTCGGGATGTCCGGATCAGCCGGGGTTGGCTCGATCACGCGGAGGGGAGTGTGCTGATCGAGTTCGGGGCCACCCGGGTGCTGTGTGTGGCCTCCTTCACCGAGGGTGTGCCGCGCTGGCGCAAGGGGTCCGGTCTGGGCTGGGTGACGGCCGAGTACGCGATGCTGCCCAGGTCGACCAACACCCGCTCCGACCGGGAGTCGGTCAAGGGCCGGATCGGTGGCCGTACCCACGAGATCTCACGGCTGGTGGGCCGGTCGTTGCGTGCCGTCGTCGATCTCAAGACGCTCGGCGAGAACACCGTCGTGCTCGACTGCGACGTGCTGCAGGCGGACGGCGGCACCAGGACGGCGGCGGTCACCGGCGCCTACGTCGCGCTCGCCGACGCGATGGCGTTCGGGCGGGCGAAGGGCCTGGTGAAGGGCGATCCGCTGACCGATTCCGTGGCTGCGGTCAGCGTCGGCATCGTGGCGGGCAGGCCGTGCCTGGATCTCTGCTACGTCGAGGACAAGGACGCCGACACCGACATGAACGTCGTCGCCACCGGGTCGGGGTCGTTCGTGGAGGTCCAGGGCACCGCCGAGGGCGTCCCCTTCCACCGCGCCGAGCTCGACGCACTGCTCGATCTGGCCGCCGGTGGATGCGCCCGGCTGGCCGAGTTGCAGCGGGCGGCGCTGGCCGCCGAGCCGTCCGGGATGCGTTCGTGACGGCCCGGGTCGTGCTGGCCACCCGCAACGCCCACAAGGTGGGCGAGGTACGGGCGATCCTGGCGGACGCGCTGGCCGGCCGGGTCGACGTCGAGACCATCCACACCGCCCTCGTCGGGCTGGAGGGGTGGGACGTGCCCGACGTGGTCGAGTCCGGCGTCACCTTCGAGGAGAACGCCCTCCTCAAGGCGCGGGCCGCGGCGCAGGCGACCGGCCTACCGGCCCTGGCCGACGACTCGGGCTTGTGCGTCGACGTGATGGGCGGCGCGCCCGGGATCTTCTCGGCCCGCTGGTCCGGGGCGCACGGTCGCGACCGGGAGAACCTCCAGCTGCTGCTCGACCAGCTCGCCGACGTGCCGGACGAGCATCGCGGCGCCGCCTTCGTCGCCGCGGTGGCTCTCGTGCACCCGGACGGCACCAGTGTCGTCCGGCAGGGCCGGGTCGCCGGCACCCTGGCGCGGGAACCGCACGGGGAGAAGGGTTTCGGCTACGACCCGATTCTGCGACCGGAGGGCGGGCAACGCACGCTGGCCGAGCTGACACCGGCCGAGAAGAACGGGATCAGTCACCGGGGTCAGGCTCTGCGGGCACTTCTCGACGACCTCGAACCGCTCCTGACGGGGGATCGCGGATGAGCACGACGCCCACCGAGTCCGAGCGTGCGGCCCAGGTGCGGTCGATGTTCGACGGCGTGTCCACTCGCTATGACGTGATGAACAAGCTCATCACCTTCGGGATGGACTTCCGCTGGCGCCGGGAGGTCGTCGCCCGGGCACGGGTGCGGCCGGGCGACATCGTCCTCGACCTGGCGTCGGGCACCGGCGAGATCGCTCTCGACATCAAGAGGGCGCAGCCGCATGCTGAAGTGGTGGCCGCGGATTTCTCGCTCGGGATGATGCAGGTCGGCAGAGCCGGCCGGAAGGGCGCCGACCAGATCGGGTGGCTGGCGGCCGACGCCCTGCAACTGCCGTTCGCGGACGCGAGCCTCGACGTGGTCACGCAGGGCTACCTGCTGCGCAACGTGGTGAGCATCCCACGCGCCCTCGCCGAGCAGTTCCGGGTGCTTCGTCCGGGCGGCCGGGTGGTCGTCCTGGAGTCGTCGCCACCGGCGAAGAACATCTTCTATCCGTTCATCGTGGCCTGGATGCGGTTCGGCATCCCGCTGCTCGGCAGGCTGGTCAGCGCCAATCCCGACGCGTACCGCTACCTGCCGGAGACCACGGCGAACTTCCGCACCCCCGAGGAGATCTCCGACGAACTGCGCCGGGCGGGCTTCCGAGGGGTGCAGCACAGGGGGTTCATGTTCAACATGCTGATGGTGCACTGGGCGGCCAAGCCACTGCACGACGGCAGCTGAGACCCTCCCGGACCATGGCCACCCCCGCGGCGCCCGCCCGATCGGCCGCGTTCGCCGGTGTCGCCGCCGGCGCCCTCGGTGTGGGTGCCTCGGAAGTCGTCGCGGTGTGGTCGAATCCGGCGTCGGCACCGCTGACCGCGGTCGGCAGCGCGTTCATCGACCTGGTACCCGGCTGGCTGAAGGATCTCGCCGTCACCCTCTTCGGGACGGCCGACAAGCTCGTCCTGATGGCGGGCGAGGCAGCCGTCGTCATCGTGCTGTTGGCGCTGCTCGGCCGAGCGGCTCTGCGCACTCCGTTCCTCGCCTACCTCGGCTTCGTCGCCCTGTCCGGTGTCGCCGCCGTCGCCGCACTCACCCGGGCCGGCAGCGGGGTGTGGGACTGGCTGCCGGCGGCGGTCTGTGCGCTGGTCGCGGTCGGCTGCCTGCACGTCCTGCTGGTCTGGCTGCCGCGCGAGGAGGACGGTGACCGACGTCGCTTCCTGATGGCCGCCGGTGCCAGCGCGGGTCTGGCCGCGGTGGCGGTTGCCGGGGCCAGGACGGTCGTGAGCCGGGCGCGAGTCGTCCAGGAGCTTCGTGCTCGGGTCC
This sequence comes from Actinomycetales bacterium, assembly GCA_039812305.1. Lineage (GTDB taxonomy): Bacteria > Actinomycetota > Actinomycetes > Actinomycetales > CAWJMD01 > JBDIAG01. The sequence goes on from JBDIAG010000015.1 coordinate 10,507, forward strand.
GGGTACCGGCACCTTCCGTGCCCGCGCCGCCGGCGCCGGCCGGAATCGACCCACCGGTCTCCGGGCTGACGCGCTACCGGACGTCCAACGCCGACTTCTACCGGATCGACACCGCGCTCACCGTGCCGCAGCTCGACCCGGGCGACTGGTCGCTGCGCGTGCACGGCGAGGTGGAACGTGAGGTCGTCCTCTCCTTCGACGAGCTCATCGCGTCCGGACTGGTGGGCGCCTGGGTGACGCTCACCTGCGTCTCCAACGAGGTCGGCGGCAGCCTGGCCGGCAACGCGGAGTGGATCGGGCGGCCGATCCGGGACGTGCTCGCGCTCGCCGGGCCGAAACCCGGTGCGGACATGGTGCTGTCCACCAGCTCGGACGGTTGGACGGCGTCGACGCCCCTGGACGTCCTCACCGACCCCGATCGCACCAGCCTGTTCGCGGTGGCGATGAACGGCGAGCCGCTGCCGCTGGAGCACGGCTTCCCGGTGCGGATGGTCGTCCCCGGTCTGTACGGATATGTCTCCGCGACGAAGTGGGTGACCGATCTCGAAGTGACCCGGTTCGCCGACCGGGTGGCCTACTGGACGCAGCGCGGCTGGGCTCCGCGCGGGCCGATCAAGACCGCCTCGCGCATCGACGTCCCGCAGTACGGCGACGCCGTCCCGGCCGGTCGCGTCGTGGTCGCCGGAGTCGCCTGGGCCCAGCATCGCGGGATCGAGAAGGTCGAACTGCAGGTGGACGAGCAGCCTTGGCAGAGTGCGACTCTCGCACCGACGGTCGGCCCGGACACCTGGCGGCAATGGACCTGCGTCTGGCAGGCGACCCCTGGCAGCCACCGTCTCCGGGTCCGCGCGACCGACGGCGACGGGCAGGTGCAGACGTCGAGGACGGCCGAGCCGGTCCCCGACGGGGCCGCCGGATGGCACACGATCCAGGTCGAGGCACACTGAAACGGCGTCCGGATGGTTAGGGTGGCGAAGTGACTTTAACCACCATCTGACCAATTTCGGGGGCCTGGAGGTGGTGCAGTGGCACCTCGGGGACGGCCCGCTCGACACCTCCCGGCAGATGCCGAGACTGAGCATCGAATTCGACAGCGACCAGGAGTGGGCCGGCCTGCTGCGGGCCTACCTGGAGCTGCCCGGGGCCCAGGAGACCCAGGGCATCGTCGTGGGTACCTGGGCGGGCGAGATGTACGACACTGCGCCGACGGCGGTGATCGAGGCGCTGATCGAGGCGGTTCCGCGGCTACCGGCGTTACGCGTGCTGTACCTGGGCGACATCACCTTCGAGGAGTCCGAGGTCTCCTGGATCGAGAACACCGATCAGAGCCCGCTCTACCGGGCCTATCCGGGGTTGGACAGCCTCGCGATCCGGGGCGGGAACAACCTCCGGTTGCCCGGGCTGTCGTTGCCGCGACTGCTCGGCCTGGTCATCGAGACCGGGGGAATGGCCCGCGAGACGGTGGCTGACGTGCTCGCCGCCGACCTGCCCGCCCTGACGCACCTGCAGCTGTACCTGGGGTCCTCGCACTACGGGGCCGACACCACGGTCGCCGATTTGGAGCCGCTGCTCGCCGGCCGGGTGTTCCCGGGGCTGCGGTACCTGGGGCTGCAGAACTGCGAGTACACCGACGACATCGCGGCGGCGATCTCCGGCTCGCCACTCCTGGAACGGCTGGACGTGCTCGACCTGTCGCTGGGCACGCTCACCGACGAGGGAGCGCGGAGCCTGGCGGCGGCTGCCGGCGTGCGCCGGTTGCGCCGGCTCGATCTCTCCCACCATTACCTCACCGAACAGGGCATGGCCCTGCTCGGCGGCCTGGGGATCGACGTCGATCTCTCGGACCGGCAGGAGCCGTACGACGGTGAGCGGTGGGTCGCGATCGGCGAGTGACGGTCGTCGGCGTCCGCGGCGGCCAGCGCACCGAGGCGTGTCGCGCCAGCCTGCTCGCCGCCGGTCACGACGTGCGCCTCCTCGCCTGGCGGGACGTTCTGGCCGGCCGGGCGACCTCGGATGCGGTCGACCCGGGCGGGCTGGTGCGAATCGAGTCCCCGAGCGACGACCCACGCCTGGACGAGCTCCTGGTTCGCCGGGGCGGCGGTCGATCCGATGGCCTGGCGGACGGGACGTTGATGGACTCGACAGCCTGGGTGCGCGGCCTCGGCCACGCACTGTCGCGGTTGGACGACCTGCTGACCGGCTCGTCCGCGGTGAGGCTGTACGACGGGGACTCCGTCGCGACGATGTTCGACAAGACGGAGACGCAGTCCCGGCTGCGGGCAGCTGGCGTGCCGACCGCGCCGCCGCTGCCCGATCCGGCCGCGAGTCTGGACGAGATCGTCAGGGCGGCAACGGGGCTCGGCTGGAATGCGGTGTTCGCGAAGTCGCGCTTCGGCTCCAGTGGCTCCGGCCTCTGCGCGTTGCGCTGGGCGGGGGAGCGGTTCGCCGCCTACACCACCGTCGGCTTCGGTCCGGACGGCACACCGGTCAACGTGGGCCTGCAGCGGTTGCGCGACCCCGCGCAGATCCGTGCGGTGCTCGCCGCGATCGAGGCCGCCGGCGGAGTGCACGTCGAGCGCTGGGTGCCGAAGCTGGCCGCCCAGGGCGGGGCGGTCGACCTGCGGGTCGTGGTCGTGGCCGGGCAGGCCCGGCAGGTGCTGGTCAGGGTGGGCACCGGGCCGCTCACCAACCTGCACCTGGGGGCCCGGCGCGGCGACGTCGGGGAGCTCGCGACCGCGCTGGGAACCGCTCAGTGGAAAGCCGTCCTGTCCGCGGCGGAGGCGGCCGCAGGCTGCTTCCCCCGGGCGCACCACGCCGGCGTGGACGTCGGGATCGATTCGCGTGGCCGGCCATTCATCCTGGAGCTCAACGCGTTCGGCGACTTCCACGAGGGGATCGTGGACCGGGACGGGTACGACACCTACGCCGCCGAGATCGAGCTGGCTCCCGATGGGGTACTCCGATGATCGAGGCGTCCACGCTCATCGGCAGTCACGACGTCGTCCTGATCACCCTCGACAGCCTGCGCTACGACGTCGCCCAGGCCGCCTGGCTGGCCGGGGAGACGCCCGATCTGGCATCGTTGCTCCCGCCGGACGGATGGCAACGACGGCATTCGCCCGGTACCTTCACGTTGCCCGCGCACCAGGCGTTCCTGGCCGGTTTCCTGCCGACGGCCACGGAACCCAGCGGGCCGCACCGAGCACCCCGGCTCTTCGCCGCCCGGTTCGAGCGCGCCCGCGGAATCGACCGCCACACGTTCGTCTTCGACGAACCACACCTGCCCGCCGCGCTGGAGGCCCGCGGATACCGCACGGTCTGTCTCGGCGGGGTCGGTTTCTTCTCCGGTGCGGGCGGGCTCGGGAGCGTTCTGCCCGGCCTGTTCGGCGAGGCTCACTGGTCCCGGGAAACCTCGGTGCACGCGCCGGGATCCGCCCTGGCCCAGATGGGTCAGGCTGCCCAGGTGCTCGACTCCGCCGACCCCGGCCGACCGTTGTTCGTGCTGCTCAATGTCGCTGCCACGCATACGCCGACGCACTTCTACCTGCCCGGACACCGACGGGACAGCCCGGCGACCCAGCGGGCCGCCCTCCGCGACGTCGATCGTCACCTCGGGCTGCTGCTGGCCGCGATCCGCCGGCGCGGATCGACCGTGCTGATCGTCTGCGCCGACCACGGGACGTGTTTCGGCGAGGACGGCTACGTCGGCCATGGCTTCGCACACCCGCTGGTGTGGACGGTGCCGTACCTGGAGGTGGTCCTGTGACGGTGTCCTCGCTCGTTCTCGCCGAGCACCTGCGTGCCCAGCCGTACCGGTCGTACAGCTACGGCTATCCCCACAAGACGGCCTATCGACGACTGCAGCCGGCCACGACGCTGGCGCAGGCGTGGGCGGCCGAACCGCGGCGGGCCGTCTTCGGCTATCTGCACCTGCCGTTCTGCGAGATGCGGTGCGGTTTCTGCAACCTCTTCACCACCGCCAACCCGCGCGAGGACCTCGTCGCCCGCTATCTGCGCGGGCTGAGCCGCGAGGCCGAGGCGATCCGCCGGTCGCTGCCCGGGTTGCGAGCGGCTCGCCTGGCGATCGGCGGCGGCACTCCCACTTATCTGGAAGTCCCTGAGCTGCAGGCCGTTCTGGAGCTGATGGAGGATCTGTTCGGGGTCTCGCCGACGGAGGTTCCGATGTCGGTGGAGACCTCGCCGGCCACCGCGACCCCCGACCGGTTGCGACTGCTGCGCGAGGCCGGCGTGCGGCGGATCAGCATCGGCGTGCAGTCCTTCGTCGAGGACGAGGTGCACGGCGCAGGCCGGCCACAACACGCCGAGCAGGTGCGCAGCGCGCTCGCCGCGATCCGCACGGATGGTCCACCGGTGCTCAACATCGACCTCATGTACGGCCTGGACGGCCAGAGCACCGACTCCTGGCTCGCCAGCCTGCGCAACGCACTGGCCTGGCAGCCGGAGGAGCTCTTCTGCTACCCGCTGTACGTCCGCAGGCTGACCGGCCTCGGCCGACGCGAGCGACAGGTCGAGCAGCAGGCCTGGGACGCCCAGCGGCTGCGGCAGTATCGCGCCGGACGAGACCTGTTGCTGGCCAACGGCTACCGCCAGACTTCGATGCGTCGCTTCGTCCGGGACACGGCGGACGCCTGGGTCGAGCCGGAGTATTCGTGTCAGACCGACGGCATGGTCGGCCTGGGTTGCGGCGCCCGGTCCTACACCCGCGGGCTGCACTACTCCCGCGAGTACGCGGTCGGCCGACCGGGAGTCCTGGACATCATCGGGAAGTACTGCGGCACGATGGATTTCACGACGGTGGACTACGGCATCCGGCTGACGGAGGCCGAGCAGCGACGCAGGTACGTCCTGATGTCCATCCTGCATGCCGAGGGTCTGGACGCGGTCGCTTTCCGCCGGCGCTTCGGGGACGACCCGCTGCACGCGCTACCCGAGCTGGCGGACCTGATCGAGTCGGAGCTGGCCGCCTGGCACGGCCCGGCCCTGCGCCTGACACCCGACGGCCTGGAACTCTCCGACGCGATCGGCCCCTGGCTAACCTCACCCGAGATCTCCCGACTCTGCGCCGAGTTCGACTGGCGCTGAGGCATCGTCAGCGAGGTGAGACTACTCCGCCGGCTCGGTGCCGTCGTTGTCGACCGGGATGCGGGTCAGCGGAGTCGGGTTCTGCCGGGTGTTCTCGATCGCGAACGTGGCCTTGCTCGGCAGGTAGTGGTTCTCCACCGCGTCGACGACGTCGCCCTGCTGGTCGATGGCGGCGCGACGCAGCCGCAGCAGGGGACTGCCGCGCTCGACCTCGAGCCAGCGAGCCTCGAACGCTCCGGCCGCGACGGCGTCGATGACGTTGCGTGCGCGCACCGGGTAGATGCCGTGGTCGCGCAGCGTCTGGTAGATGCTGCACGTCTCGAGATCCAGAGTGAGCAGGTGTCTCCCGATCTCGAAGGGATAGAGCGACCGCTCGAGCATGACCGGCTCGCCGTCGAGCTTGCGCAGCCGGACGACCTCCACCACGGGACTCTCGTTCGGCAGCCGTAGCTCGCGCGCGGCCTGCTCGTCGGCCAGCCTGCGCGTCACCTCGATGGTCTTCTGGCTCAGTTCTCTCCCCAGTTGCTCGGCCCACTCGGTGAACGAGATGTAGGTGTCGAAGGACTGTGCCGGCACGGCCTTCTGCACCCGCGGTGGCGCGCCACGCCCACCGACGATGAGCCCCTCGGTGCGCAGTTTCGCGAGCGCCTGCCGCACAGGGCCACGCGAGGTGCCGAACTCTTCCACGAGCGCCTTCTCGCTCGGCACCCGGTCGCCCTCCGGCCAGACCCCCGAGTGGATCCTCTCGGCCATCACGGCGTAGAGCCTGCTGTGCAACGGCTGTTCGGAGCCCATACCGTCACCCTATTACTTGTACATACCAGTAGCGGGGAGTGGGTGGCCGGCCCGAGCCGGCCACCCGGCTGGTGTTGTCAACCCTGGTTGAGGACGCGCAGCACCTCCCGGTGCAGCTCCGGCGTGGCCGCCGCCACGCAGGCCCGTGGGGTGTGGGTGGTGATCGGCTGACCTTCGCCGTCGGTGATGACGCCGCCCGCTCCCTCGATCACCGGAGCGATCGCACAGACGTCGTAGGCGCCGAAGCTCCCGCTGTAGGCGCTGACGTCGACCGCCCCGGCGGCGAGCCGGCCGTATCCGTACGAGCCCGCGCCGAAGACGCACCAGGCGACTCGCTCGGTGAGCGCCTCGACCCCGCGCCGGTGCTCGTCGAGCACCTTGTCGGGCTGACTCCAGGAGAGCGTGGCGCCGTCGAGCTGCGTGCGCCCGCTGGTGCGCACCTCGCGTCCGTTGAGGGTGGTGGGACGGCCCTGGACGCCGAGCCAGCGATCGCGGGAGACCGAGGCGTCGATCACCCCGATCATCGGCCGGCCGTGCCGGCACAGCGCGATCAGTGTCGTGAAGACCGGGATCCCGGCGACGAACGACTTGGTGCCGTCGATCGGGTCCATGATCCACACGAACTCGGCATCGGGATTCTCCGGCGGGAACTCCTCCCCGATGATGCCGTGCTCCGGATACTGCGCCCGGATCATCTCGCGCAGCGTCGTCTCGACTCCGCGATCGAACTCGGTGACGGGGCTGGCGTCGTCCTTGGTCTCGAAACGGCTGCCTTCG
>JBDIAG010000016.1:0-17084 GCA_039812305.1 Actinomycetales bacterium
CGACCTGTATCTGGCCAGCCAGTGGGCGGAGACGACGGGCTGCGCGTGTACGACCTGGACACCCACGAGCTGAAGTACTCCCTCGACACCGGCACCAGTCCGCTCTCGGTCGCCGTGGACGAATCCCGCCGCCTGCTCTACGTCGGGGACTTCGCCGACGGCACGGTGACCGTGGTCGACACGGTCGGAAGGTGCATCGTCGACACGGTGAAGGTCGCCGAGAACCGGGTCAACCACATCGCGGTGGCGCAAGGCAGCGCGTACGCGATCGACAAGGCCGGCGGACATCCCGACGCGAGCGTGCCGTACCGGCTCGACTACGCCACCGGCAGAACGGATCCGGCGGCGCCGTTGCCGGACGGCAGCCCCGCCGGAGAGGTTCCCGGCGACGGCATCGCCCGCCTGACCGTGCACCGCGGTTGAGGACGCGCACTCGATCCAGACCGCCGATCGTCGCCGCCCGACGCGTGAACCTACAGTGGCGCTATGCCGACCACGCTTGATTTCACCGCCCACGGAGAAGGCATCGGGAACGCCGCGGCGGTGCTGCGCAACAATGCCGCCGCGGCCGGGCTGACCGCGGCCGTCCCGACCTGCCCGGGGTGGACGGTTGCCGACCTGGTCACCCACCAGGGCCTGGTGCATCGCTGGGCGACCGCCATCGTCGAAGGACGGCAGCCGCGCGAGGAGGCCGAGGTCCTGACGGAGGCCGCCGGCACGCCGGACCTGCTCGAGTGGCTGGACGACGGGATGGTCGATCTGCTCAACGCGCTGGCCGGCGCGCCGGAGGACCTCGATGTCTGGTTCTTCCTGCCGGACGCGCCAGCGCCTCGCCAGGCCTGGGCCCGGCGGCAGTGCCACGAGACGACGATCCATGCGGTCGACGCGATGGCGGCCCGTCTGGGCCGCCCGCCGCGGCCAGACGAGGTGTGGTTCACGCGTGAGCTCGCGCGCGACGGCATCGACGAGCTGCTCCACGGTTTCGCCACCCGGTCCAGGTATGCCTACCGCCCCGAGCGGGCCGGCCGCCTGCTGATCGCGCCGGACGATGTCGAGGCCGCCTGGAGCGTCACGGTCGGTCCCGATGGCACGACGACCGCCCCGGGAGCCGACGCGCCGGCGGACGTCCGCCTCACCGGGCCCGCCGCAGGCTTGTACCTGGGTCTGTGGAACCGGGGGAATCCCTTCACGGTCAGCGGCGATCGCGACGTGCTGGCGGGCTTCAGCGATCGGCTGCGGGTCAGCTGGAACTGACCGGTCGTGCCCCACGCCGGAGCCGACGAACGGGCCGGCGGTCGCAGTAGGGTCGTCGGGATGGACGCGATCGAGCGGGACTGCGTGATCGCCGGCGGCGGTCCGGCCGGCCTGATGGCCGGCTACCTGCTGGCGCGCCGTGGCCTGCGGGTCACCGTGCTGGAGAAGCACGCCGACTTCCTGCGTGACTTCCGCGGCGACACCATCCATCCCTCGACGATCACCCTCCTCGGCGAACTCGGACTGCGGGAACGTTTCCTCGATCTCCCCCTCACCCGACTGTCGACCCTCGACGCGGTGATCGACGGGGAGCGGATGACCCTGGTCGACTTCTCGACCCTGCGCGGTCCGGACAACTTTCTGGTGTTCGCGCCGCAGTGGCACTTCCTCGACTTCCTCGCCCGCGAAGCCGCCGCCTTCCCCGGCTTCGAACTGCGCCTGCGCACCGAGGCCACGGGGCTGGTGACCGACGGCGACGCCGTGACCGGCCTGCGGGCGTCCGGGCCCGAGGGAGAGCTCGAGTTCCGCTCGCGGCTGGTGGTGGCCGCGGACGGGCGCACCTCCAGGATCCGGGACGATGCCGGTCTGGAGTCCACCCAGCTGGGCGTGCCGATCGACGTGCTGTGGTTCAGCCTGCCGAAACCGGCCCGGACGCCACCGCCCACCCTCGGCTATCTCGACGGCCGCGGCATGGTGCTCACCATCGACCGCGGCGACCACTACCAGAGCGGGTTGGTGATCCCGAAGGGCAGCTTCGACTCGCTGCGCTCCCGCGGCCTCGACACCTTCCAGGCCTCGATCGTCTCGATCGCGCCCGTGCTGGCACCCGTGGTGTCGACGCTCACCGACTGGGACCAGGTGAAGCTCCTCTCGGTGCGGCTGGACCGCCTGACCCGGTGGTACCGCGACGGTCTCATGTGCATCGGGGATTCGGCACACGCCATGTCGCCGGTGATGGGGGTCGGCGTCAACTACGCGATCCAGGACGCGGTCGCCCTGGCCAACGCGGTCGCCGGCCCGCTGCGGGCCGGTGGGGTGCCGACGGCGACCCTCGACGCCCTGCAACGCCGGCGCGAGATGCCGGTGCGGCGCATGCAGCGGATCCAGCGGTTCGCGCACGGCCGGATCAACAGGCCCGAGGGCACCCGGCGCCGCGCGGTCCCGGTGCCCGCCCGTCTCGGTCTGCGTGCGTCCCAAGCGTTGGTGCGTCGCATCATGGCCCGCCTGGTGGGGCACGGCTTCCTCCCGGAGCATGTCGAGACAGCGTGACCCGTCACGTCCGGAACGGAGGCGCCAGCCCCCGTGTCGATTCGAGGCAGGTCTCGACGGTCAGTGCTGTCGATTCCGATGATCGTCGTTCGACCTACGGGTGAGAGCACCCGAGAAGAGGTGCCGGACGACGGAGAAGACGATGAACCCGCTCAGCACCTTCCATCGCGTACTGCTCAACACCCTCCTGGCCAGCGTCACGACGAGCTTCCTGTGGTTCGCCCTGACCTTCTGGGTCTACCTGGAGACCCGGTCGGTGGTGGCGACGTCGATCGTGACCGGCCTGTTCATGCTGATCGCATCCCTCACCGGGACGGTCTTCGGCACCATCGTGGACGCCCATCGCAAGCGGACGGCGATGCTCGCCTCCAGCCTGGTGACGCTGGTTGCCTACCTCGCCGCCGGGGCCGTCTTCGCGACCGTGCCGCCGCAGGCCCTGGTGGATATCGGGGGCGCCTGGTTCTGGGTCTTCGCCGTGCTGATCCTGGCGGGTGGGGTGGCCGGGCAGCTGCGCGGGATAGCGCTCGCCACGACGGTCACCCTCCTGGTGCCCGAGGACCGTCGTGACCGCGCCAACGGCCTGGTCGGCACCGTCCAGGGGCTGGCGCACGTGGTCACCAGCGTCTTCAGCGGACTCTCGGTCGGCCTGGTCGGGATGGCCGGGACGATGGTGATCGCCCTCGGGCTCACGGCGGTCGCGCTGGGTCACCTGCTCACCATCCGGATCCAGGAGGACCGCCCGGAGCGTGCCGGCGGGATTCGCTGGGCGCCGGACATCCACGGTGCTCTCTCCTCGATCCGCTCGGTGCCGGGCCTGTTCGCGATGATCCTGTTCACCACCTTCAACAACCTGATCATGGGCGTCTACATGGCGCTGATGGACCCGTACGGACTGACCTTGTTCTCCGTCGAGGGTTGGGGCGTCGTGCTCGGTGTCACCGGCCTGGGTTTCATGGTCGGGGCGGGCCTGGTCGCGCGATTCGGCCTCGGAGCCAAGCCGTTGCGGATGCTGCTGCTGGTCAACGTGGCGACCGCGCTCACCGGGATCGCGTCGGCCTTCCGGGAGTGGCAGTCGTTGCTCGTCGTCGGGATGTTCGGCTTCATGCTGCTCATCCCGGTCGCCGAGGCGGCCGAGCAGACCATCCTGCAGCGGGTCGTCCCGTTCGAACGGCAGGGACGCGTCTTCGGCCTCGCACAGAGCGTCGAGATGGCGTCGGCGCCCGTCTCCACCTTCCTCGTCGGACCACTCGCCCAGTTCTTCCTCATCCCGTTCATGACCACCGACACCGGACGGGCGGCCTTCGGCTGGCTGCTCGGCGACGGCGAGGCCCGCGGCATCGCCCTCGGCTTCGTCGCCGCGAGTTCGGTGATGCTGGTCGTCATCCTGCTCGCCTTCTCCAGCCGCGCCTACCGACGGCTGACCGCCTCGTTCGAGCAGGCCTCCTCCCGCTCCACGCCGGGCGAGCCGGTCCCGACGGACGGCGGCCTCCCCGAGCCGGCAACCGTGTGACGTCGCGAGATGAGCGGCTCCCCATCCGCGCCACCGGGAACACCCGAACGGCCCCGTCAGCGCGACAGTCGGGCCCGGTCGAGGCGGACCGGATCGACGAGCAGACCGCGGTCCTCCCGGACCCACCAGGCACCGTCACGCCGGCGTTCGGCACGGGTCGCGTAGCGGTAGCGGTAGACCCTGGCCCGTACCCACCTCGGTCGGACGCCGTCGAACGGATCCGCGCGCAGCAGCCGCAACGTCGCGCGATCGGCCTCGAGCAGCCGCAGCAGCAGCCGCTGGAACCACACGTGCTGCGCCGCCGATCCCAGGGCCAGGAACCACATCCCCCAGTCGAGCCGCAGGTGGTAGGGCGCCCACTGGCCCGGTCGGCGGTCGACCCGTCCCGGCTTGCCTTTGAACTCGTATTCACGCCAGTCGTTCTCGCTCGGACTCGAGGCCATCGTGCCCTCGACGACCACCTCGTCCCGGCGACGGGTGATCGACCCGAACGCGCCGTACGCGCCCACCAGGTGCCAGCGGTTGAAGGAGGCGTTCATCCGCTGGCCCGGCGAGATGAGGTTTCGTGCCGGCCAGTAGGACAGCACGAGCACCGTTGCGAACACCACGGTCACCACGATCGCGAACCACGCCGGAGTGGGGGAGTGGACCGGCTCGGGAAGCGGCACCAGGCCTGCCAGCACGTGGTCCGACACGGCGGCGAACGCGAGCACCAGGGTCAGCCAGTTCAGCCAGGCGAAGTTGCCGGAGAGCACCAGCCACAGTTGGGTGACGATGACCAGCGCGGCGGCGGCGGTCGCCACCGGCTGCGGCGCGAACAGCCCGAACGGCACGATCAGCTGGACGACATGGTTCGCGGCGACCTCGACCTTGTGCAGCGGCGTGGGCAGTGCGTGGAAGTGGGCCGACAGCGGCCCGGGCATCGGCTGCGTCTCGTGGTGGTAGTACAGGCAGGTGAGGTCCCGCCAGCACCTGTCGCCACGCATCTTGATCATCCCGGCCCCGAACTCCACCCGGAACAGCAACCAGCAGAAGGCGATCAGGACGAGAGTCGGGGGAGCCACGTCGTTCGAACCCAGGAAGGCGGCCAGGAAGCCGGCCTCCAGCAACAGCGACTCCCAGCCGAAGCCGTAGAAGATCTGCCCGACGTTCACCACCGAGAGATAGAGCAGATACAGGACGCCGAAGGCCAGCATCGGCAGCCAGGGCGGGCCGGTCTGCGGCAATCCGACCACCAGCAGGAGGGCGACCACGAGACCGGCCCAGCCGACGACCACCAGCAGCCGATCGGAATAGCGCCAGCGGAACAACGAGGGCCCCGCCGCCCGGCCGGCCCGCTGGAGGAAGGCCGGCACCGGCAGCAATCCCCGCTCACCCAGCAGTGGCGTGAACTGTCTGAGCACGGCGAGGAAGGCGACCGCGTAGATCGCGGCGATGCCTCGCTGCAGGATGGCCCGGGACAGCTCATGATCGCCCGCCGAGAACCAGCCGGCGGTCCAGGCGCCCAGCGCATCCATAGGCCCCATCGTCGCGCGATCGGGGCCGGCTGTCAGCGGGAGAGCAGCTCGTGCAGGATGGTGGCCGCCTCCGCCCGGTCGACGAGAAGCACCGGCACGGAGCCGGTGTCGGGCGCCGCGTCGGGCTGGGTCTCGGCCGCCAATGCCGGTCGCAGCCGTTCCCAGATCTCCCAGTGCTCGTCGAACGAGCGCACCACCCGGCCGCGGCGACGCTGCCCCTCCTGGGCCGCCGGACGATCGACGTCGACGTAGAGGAGCACCGTGCGCCAGCCGGCCAGGCGGGCCAGGCCGTGGTACAGACCGCGTCTGCGAGCCCGGGTACCGGGATCGTGAATGACCACCTGCCGCCCGGGGACGGGGCCGCGCAGGAGATGGACCAGGACCCGCACCGTGTGCGAGGCGTGCACGGCGATCCGGTACCTGCGGTAGGGCACATCCGGCAGCCGCGTGCGCAGCCATCGGTTGACGTGCTCGGGGTCGACCGAACGGACATGGTCCAGACCGTGCGTGGCCCGGGCGATCGCAGTGGTCTTGCCTGCCCCCGGCACCCCACCGACGAGGACGAGGTCGTACTGCCGCCGGGCCGCCGGGGGAGCATTCCGCGGCGCGGTCACGGACATGGTCCGGTCGCGTTCGAGGCGGGCGGGCATCAGCACTCTTCCAGGAAAGCCCATGAAGCTGGGTAAAGACGGGGAATCTGCTGAACCCAGGGGGAAGCTCAGGGAAGCTCCTGACCTCCGTCGGGAGTTTTCTAGGGCAGCACCGCCACCGCTTCCACCTCGATGAGCATGTCCGGCTCGCCCAGGGCAGCCACGCCGATCAGCGTGATCGGCCGTACCAGGTCGAGACCGAGCCGGGTGGCCGCCTGAACAGCGCCCTGGGCCAGCTGAGCCATCTTGGCCGGCTCCCAGTCGACCACGTAGACGGTCAGCTTCGCGATGTCGCCGAAGGTGCCGCCCGCGGCGGTGATCGCGGCGTGCAGATTCACGTACGCCTGCTCGGTCTGGGCAGCCAGGTCGCCCGCACCCACCGGGTTGCCGGCCGCGTCGCGTGCCACCTGACCGGAGATGAAGACGTGGCGCGACCCGGTGGCCACCGCCACCTGGGCGTAGACCTCGGGCTGGGGAAGGGTCGGGGGGTTGAGCAGTTCGATGGACATGATGTGCTCCTTTCGATAGCACTGCTATTTAATAGCGGTGCTATAGAATTGTCAAGTGGTTCGTCCAGCTCGCCCCGAAGTCCGCTCGCAACTGATCGAGCGCACCGCCGGAATGCTCACCCGTCGCGAGACCGTCTCGTTGCGCAGCGTCGTCGCCGGGACGGGCCTGTCCACCATGGCCGTCTACACCTACTTCGACGGGATGCCGGGGCTTCTCGGCGCCGTCCGCCAGGAGGGATTCAGCCGCCTCGCCGCCCAGGTGTCCACGGTCGGCCGGACGGCCGATCCGGTCGCCGACCTGGCCGCGACCGGCGCGGCCTACCTGGCGATGGCGGCACAGAGTCCGGAGCTGTATGCGCTGATGTTCGACGGATCGCTGCCGCTTCCGGATCCGCACGCGGCGGACGCCACCTTGGGGCGGCTCGTCGACGCGGTGGAACGGGCCATTGCCGCGGGACGCTTTCGCGAAGAACCGGACGCCGCCATCCTGGCGAACGAGATCTGGATGTTCGGCCACGGAGCCTGCATGCTCATGGTCACCGGCGTGCTGACGTTCGAGCAGCTCGAGCCGATCGTCAGCTCCGGCCTGGTGCACCTGTACGTCGCCGCGGGTGACGATCGCGACGCCGCGTTCGCGTCGTTCACCCGAGGCTGGGGGGCAGGCCTGGGCGGAGGGCGACACTGAGGGTGCGACGGGAACCGACACGCAGTGGTCAGGTGCTGGCGGGCCCTGAGAGACCGGGGAACTCGCCGATGGCCGTTTGAGTCAGAAGTTCCAAGGCATCCGAGGGCCGGTCGCTGGTTTCGGCCTCCGTGCCGGCCCGGCGGTCAGGCCCGCAGCACGCTGAGCCGGGTGAGCATGTACCGGGCGGCGTTGTCGATCTTGCTCCGCCAGGCCTCGACGGCCGCGTCCGGGTCGTGGCGACGGATCTCGGCGAGGATGTGCCGGTCGTCGGCCAGGATCTCGTCGGTGGGATAGCGGTAGTTGAGCCCGAAGATGGTGAGGAAGAGCCGCAGTTGCAGGGAGAGCCGGATGAACATCGACCCGATCCGGGGCATCTGCGAGGCCCGCGCGAGCTCGTCCTGCAGATCGAGGTCGATCTCGCCGCATTCCAGCGCGAGCCCCAGGGAGTTGCAGCGAACGATGCCGGCCAGGTGCACATCGATCACCGGCGGCAGCTCGGTCTGCGCCGACGCCAGGCGCCGGGTGATCGCGGTGCCCAGAAGGCCACGCGCGGTGTAGGTCTCGATGACATCGCGCGGGGTCGGCACGGGTAGGAGGAAGTGACCGCCGTGCTTGTCGATGAGGGCCTCGTCCGCCAGCTGATTGAGAGCCTCGGCCACCCGCCCCGGCGAGACACCCGCTCGACGGCTGACCCGGCGCGCCGAGATCGGCTCGCCGAAGTGCAGCTGGCCGTCGAGCACCTCGTCGCAGATGCCACGGACGACGAAGGTGAGATCCCCCGCCGGCGGCTCGGTCTCGGCCTGCACCGCCGGAGCCGGGGCCGGCCGGGACGCAGCGGCCGCTCGTGACCAGGTGAACCGGGTGGCGCCGTCCCGACGGGCGAGACGGATCTGGCGCTGCAGATCGCGTAGTTCGGAGAGCTGACGCGGATCGATGATCTCCGCCACGCGGTGGACCAGGGTGAGCCACTCCCCGGGGGTCACCGAGCGCACCGAGATCTCCGGTCGCCGCGACAACAACTGGGTCGCGGCCGGGTTCAACGCCATGTCGAGGATCAGCGAGGCCGCCGGCTTGGCGGGCAGCCGCTCGAGCGCCCGGCGGATGGTGGTGGAACTGTCCTGCTGCGCCGCATTCCAGTCGGACCGAAGCAGGGGATTGCCGAGAAGCGTTGAGCACACGATGGTTTCAGCGACGTCCAGGCGGTCCGCCGATGCTCCGCCACCTCGCGGGGAAGCGCCGCTGGCATGGAAGCCGAGGGCACATCCGGTGGGTTGGACGTCGAGGTAGACGAGGATGGACGTCGACGCGTCGAGCAGCGCCGCCGACCCCTCGGGACGGGGGAAGTACCGTCGCCGGACGCGGCTCGCGGTGGCCTGGCTGACGCCCACGGCCTCGGCGACCGCGCGAGTCGTCCAGTGGCTGGTCCCGTCCGGGGGCTCGTCCAGAGCGCAGCTCAGGACGCGCTCGACCACGTCGTCGGCAGTGGCCGGACGGCCGGTGCGGGCGCCGTCGCGCAACCCGTCGACACCCCGTTCGACGAACCGCGCCGACCACTTCGCCGCCGTCGCCCGGCTGACCGAGGATCGCCGGGCGGCCTCGGCGAGCCCCACGTCCGCGCAATCGAGAACGAGCCGGGCCCGGGCCGCGATGCCGTGCGGCGTCTGTCTCGACCTGGCGAGCCGCAGGAGACCGTCGCGGTCGTCGGGGGAGAGGTCAGCCGCCACGAGGAGAGTCTACTTCTTTTGACTCACCGGGATCCCTTCGGGCGCGACTTCTGGCCTCTGGTGATCTGCATCTCGCACTGTATCCAGCGTTGACCACCCCTGGCCCGCCCGCCCGTGATCCACCGAGGTGCCGGTTTCCCGCCCGCTGCCCGAGCCGGGTTCGACGAGAGGAGAGCGCCCGTATGAGCGATCCACTGTGCATCCTTCCCACCTGGTTCCACACCCGTCCCGAAGTGAGCGAGGGCAGCCCTTGCCACCGGTGACGGTGGCCAGGATCAAGGCGATGAGCATGCATGGCCATGGTGCTGGATGGTCCAGGCTGACACCCTCGCAGTTGCTCATGCTGGTCGAGATCCAGCGCACGGGCAGCCTGTCGCGGGCTGCCCTGAACCTGGACGTGTCGCCGCCGGCGGTCTCCCAGCAGCTGGCCCGGGTGGAGAAGGTCGTCGGCGCCTCCCTGGTGGAGCGGGGCCCGCGCGGAGCGGTCCTGACCCCTCTCGGCCGCCGGCTGGCCGAACACGGCGCCCGCGTCTTCGAGGAGTTGCAGCGGGCCGAGGACGCCGCCTCCTCCTTCCTGGCGGCGCACGCCACCCGGCTGCGGGTCGGCTCGCTGGCCTCGATCTCGATGTCGCTGCTTCCGCCGGTTCTGGCCTCGCTGCGCTATCGGTATCCGGACATCGAGCTGACCGTGATCGACGTCCTCTCCGACACGGGCGTGCAGATGGTCGCCGACAACCAGCTCGACATCTCCTTCGCCGCCTCCTACACGGGCTCCTTCCCGGAGACGGTCCTCAGCGACGTGCTGACCGCCGAGGTGATCGTGCGAGACCCGATGGTGGTCGTGCTGCCGGACGATCACCGGCTGGCCGGCGCGCCACCCGGCAGCCCGATCGACATCGCCGACCTGGCTGAGGATTCCTGGGTGAGCGGTCCGGTCGGGCGTCCGTCCCGGATGCAACTCGAGGACGTCGCGGCCGCCGCCGGGTTCGTCCCGCGTGTGCCGTTCCAGACGGAGTCCCACGACGTGGCCCAGGCCTTGGCCGAGGCGGGCGTGGCGATCGCGTTCGTCCCCCGGCTCGCCCTCAGTGAGCGCGCGGCCGCCCGGGCGCATCCTCTGGCTCGGGGCGTGTATCGGGACATCATCGCGGTCATGCCGCGCACGATCGACCACGTGCCCCTCGTCGAACGCCTGCTGACCGGCATCCGGCAGACCCTCGCCGACCTCGATCCGGCCGGTCTCGCCACCTGAAATCCGCGACGTCGGGGCGGCACCGACCCGACCTCGGGGCCGGCCCTCGGCCACGCTGCGAGGCATTGTCCAGCAGCGGGAATCACCTGAGTCAGAAGTGGCCGAGCACGGCGTGCGGGTAGTCGCCGTGCCGAGAGCACGGCTTGGCTCCCGAACCCGGTCACCTTCTTCTGACTCAATCTGATGGAACCGTGGAGAGGTCTGGCGCCGAGTGATCCGGATCTCTCATTGTGTGGCTGCACCAACCACCCCGAGATCCGTCCGCGAGCAGGTGGACGACCGGTCGTACCCGGTCCCGCCCGAGCGCGGGGAGGAGCGCCCCATGAGTGACCCGCTTTTCAGCAAGTTCCGGTTGAAGGACCTCGTCCTGCGCAACCGCATCGTCAGCACGTCCCACGAGCCCGCCTACACCCAGGACGGCCTCCCGAAGGAGCGCTACCGTGCCTACCACCGGGAGAAGGCCCGCGGCGGCGTCGCACTGACGATGATCGGCGGCAGCGCACTGGTCAGCCCCGACTCCACCCCCGCGTTCGGCAACCTCGAGCTCTTCCGGGACGAGGCCGTGCCGTATCTCAAGGCCCTCAGCGACGACGTGCACGAGCAGGGTGCCGCGGTGATGACCCAGCTCACGCACATGGGTCACCGCACGTACAACTACACCGGCGACTGGATTCCGGCGCTGTCCGCGAGCGGGACCCGCGAGCCGGCGCACCGCGCCTTCACCCGGGTCGCGGAGAAGCTGGACCTGCGGCGGATCGCGCAGGACTTCGCCGACACCGCGGCCCGGTGCAAGGAGGGTGGACTCGACGGCGTCGAGATCTCCGTCTACAGCGGGCACTTCCTCAGTGAGTTCCTGAGCCCGTTCTTCAACCACCGGGAGGACGAATACGGTGGCTGTCTGGAGAACCGGATGAGGTTCCCGCTCGAGGTGCTGGCCGCGATCCGGGCGGCCGTGGGGAACGAGTTCATCGTCGGCATGCGGATGTCGTTCGACGAGAACCGGCCCCCCGGAACGGGACTCGAACCGGCGGAGGCGGTCCAGATGGCCAAGGAGTTCTCCCGGGCCGGTGTCGACTTCTTCAGCGTCGTGCGCGGACGAGCCGACACCGACACCGACCTGACCGAGTTCATCCCGCCGATGGCGACCCCCGCGAACCCGCAGCTGGAGTTCGCCGCGTGGGTGAAGAAGCAGCTCGACGTGCCCGTCATGCACGCCGCCCGGATCGCCGACGTCCCCACCGCGCGGTACGCGATCTCGGAGGGCATGCTCGACCTCGTCGGCATGGTGCGCGCCCTGATGGCGGATCCGGACCTGCCCGCGAAGACCCTCGCCGGGCACGCCGACCGGATCAGGCCCTGCGTCGGCGCCAGCATCTGCCTCGACAGCATCTACACCGCGGGCTCCGCGATCTGCATCCACAATCCGGCAACGGGCCGGGAACTCTCTCTGCCCCAGCGGATCTCCCGCGCCACCGAGATCAAGCGCTGCGCCGTGGTCGGCGGTGGGCCGGCCGGCCTGGAGGCCGCTCGCGTGCTGGCCGAGCGCGGTCACCCGGTGACGCTGTTCGAGGCGAACGACACGTTCGGGGGGCAGGTGGCCCTGGCGGCGATCTCGGAGCGCCGCCGCGACCTGATCGGCATCGTCGACTGGCGGGTCCAGGAGTGCCGGCGACTGGGCGTCGACCTGCGCCGCAACCATTTCGCCGAGCCCGACGAGCTGACCGATTTCGACGTGGTGATCCTGGCGACCGGTGGCCTGCCGAACACCTCGGTCGGCGTACCCGGCGACGACCTCGCCAAGGACGGATGGGACTTCCTCGCCGGTGCCAAACGGCCGACGGGCGACGTTCTCGTCTACGACGACCACGGCGGGCACCAGGCCCTCGGCGCGGTCGAGGCGATGATCCGCTCCGCGCGCAGCGTCGAGTACGTGACGCCGGAGCGGACGGTCGCCCCGGATCTCGGCGCCTCACCGGCGGTCGGGTACTTCGGGATGCTGGCCGAGAACGACGTCCGCACCACCGTCCTGCACCGCCTGGTCGAGATCGAGAGACATCAGGGGCGGCTGGCCGTCCGGCTGCAGATCGACGGTGCGAAGAAGGTCTCGGAGCGGATCGTGGATGTCGTCGTGATCGAGCACGGCACGGTTCCGGATCCGGACCTGTACGACGCCCTGGTGGGCGACTCGGTGAACCTCGGCCAGATCGACGTGCCCGAGCTGCTCGCCCGAAAGCCGCAGTCCGCCCGGCACAATCCGGACGGTCGCTACCTGCTGTACCGGGTCGGCGATGCCGTGGCCAGCCGGAACATCCACTCCGCCATCATGGATTCGCTGCGGCTCTGCTGCGCGATCTGAGATCCGCCCACTCGACGGCAGGCCGGGTTCGCCCGGCCTGCCGTCGACGCTGTGATCGCTGGGGAGCGGGCCAGAGCCTCCCTGGTCACTGCCAGAAGGGACGTATCCCTCCCTCCTGGCAGTGAGTAACCCCGATCTCGTGGGACTTCTAGTAGAGGGACCCGGAGAGGATCTCCTTGACCTGCTCGTCCGACAGCGAATAGCCGTAGAACTCCTGGTAGAACTCCGTGGTCTTGTCCGCCAGGGACATGTCCGCGAATCGATCCGGGTACAGGATGGTGCCCAGGAACAACGGCATCAGCGCCCCTTCCGCGGAGCGGACGCTCCACGGGTAGGTGCCCACCGGTTCGGCGTAGACCTTCTTGTTCGCCACCGCGGGAACCGTGGCCAGGGCGGGGTCGGCGAGGATGTGGTCACGCGCCTGCGTGCCCATCGTGAAGATCACCTCGGGAGCCCAGGCGATCACCTGCTCGGCATCGATCGAGGACGAGATCCCTTCCGCGGTCACGTCCTTCGAGACGAAGTCGGCACCGGCGGCCTTCGCGTAGTCCGCGGAGATGTCGGTGCCGGCGACGGTGGAGTAGGCGCCCTCGTTGAAGCGCAGGTTGAGCAGCTTCACCCGCTGGTCGGCCGGCACGTCCTTCGTCTTCTCCTCGGCGTAGGCGATGTTGCCCCGGTAGTAGTCGACGAACTTCGCCGCCTTCTCCGGTCCGTCGCCGCCGACGACCTCGCCGATCAGGGTGACCACCTTCTGCATCTCCTCGACCGTCGAGAACGTGTCGATGACGAAGGGCTGCACCTTCGCGGCCGTCAGTTGCGCCTTCTCCTCGTCGGTGAACTCCGGACCGATGATGACCTGCGCGCCGGAGGCGATGACGTCCTCGACATTGGACGAGTCGTGCTTGTCCGGGTTCGCGGCCGGCCAGACGGTGTGGAACATGTCGGAGAGGCCGGGGATCGTCGCCACCAGCTGCTTCTCGCCGCCGACCAGGGCCACGGTCTGCGCGAA
Organism: Actinomycetales bacterium; assembly: GCA_039812305.1. Taxonomy (GTDB): domain Bacteria; phylum Actinomycetota; class Actinomycetes; order Actinomycetales; family CAWJMD01; genus JBDIAG01. The sequence goes on from JBDIAG010000016.1 coordinate 13,733, forward strand.
GGCACCGATCGAGGCGGCGACCTTCGGCTGCTGCGGCAACGTGACCTCGGTGCCGGCCTGGTCGGTGAGTGTGCGGGTCTGGGCGGTGTCACTCGTCGCGGCACCCTCCGGTGCCTCGCCGCCGCCGCAGGCGCCGAGCACGCCGATCAGGATAGCGGTCAGAATGACCGCAAGGAGACGCCGGAGGCGCGACCACGGCTGGGTCAGGGGATCTCTCGTCATCGGGGCATGCGTCCTTTCAAGGTGTTGGAGGAGTTGTCGCTCCGACCGGCCGGCGGGGCCGAGCGGAAACGCGTTCATCCCGCCGGGGCTGCGGCGGATGGTTCACTCACGCCGGCCCGCCATCAGCGGCCGGCACTGCGCGACGACCTCGCCGTCGCGGGTGGAGTAGGTGACCTCGACCTCGACCCCGTAGGCCTCGCCCAGATGCTCGGCGGTGAGAACCTCCAGCGCGCTGCCGGCCAGGTAGCGCGAGTCGCCCTTGAGCAGGATGACGTCGCCACCGCACAAGGAGGCGTGGTCGGGTGTGTGGGTGGTCATCACCACGCCCATTCCGGCGTCGGCCAGCCGGCGGATCTCCGTCAGCACGCGGACCTGGTTGCCGAAGTCCAGACTCGAGGTGGGCTCGTCCAGCATCATGAAGGCGGGCTCCTGGACGAGTGCTCGCGCGATCATCGTCAGCTGCCGTTCGCCGCCGGAGAGTTGCGCGAACGACTTGTCGGCCAGATGGAGGGCGCCGATCGCGTCCAGGGCGTCCAGCGCCTTGCGATGATCGCCGCGGCCCGGGCTGCCGAAGCGGCCGAGCCGCGCCGTCCGGCCCATCACGACGACGTCCAGCACGCTGAAGGCGAACGGATTCTGCTGGCTCTGCGGGACGTAGGCGAGGAGCTGTGCCAGCTCGATCCGGGAGATCTCGTGCACCCGCTGCTCGCCGACGGTGATCAGCCCGTCGAGGAGTGGCTGCACGCCCAGGATGGACTTGAAGAGCGTCGACTTGCCCACCCCGTTGCGGCCGAGCAGGCAGGTCACCCGGCCGTCCGGGATCGTGGCCGAGAGCCCGCGCAACACGGCGTGCCGGCCGTAGCCGCAGGTCACGTCCCGCAACGTGATCTTCACGCGGCCCACGCCCGCTGCCCCCGGAAGAGGAGGTAGATGAAGGCCGGGGCGCCGATGATCGCCGTGAGCACGCCGAGCGGGATCTCGCCGGCGGTCAGCGCCCGGGCCGCATCGTCGACGGTGAGCATGAAGACGGACCCGGCCAGCATCGACACCGGCAGCAGGCCGAGATAGTTGGGCCCCACCAGGAATCGGCACAGATGCGGAATGACCAGGCCCACCCAGCCGATCACGCCGCACAGGGCGACCGTGCTCGCGGTGAGCAGGGTGGCGCAGGCGATCACCACGATCCGCACGCGCCGGGTGTCCACCCCCAGCGACTTGGCCTCCTCGTCGCCGAACGTCATCACGTTGAGCTTCCAGCGCAACATCATCAGCGGGAGCCCGCCCACGACGAGGACGCCGAGAAGCAGGTAGACGTTGGTCCACCCGCCACTGCGAGCGAAACTGCCCATCAGCCAGAAGGTGATCTCCGGCAGCTTGTCGTCGGCCGGGGCCAGGTACTTGATCAAGGAGGTCAGGGCGGAGCACAACGACGAGACCACGATGCCGGCCAGCACGAGAATGAGGACGCCACCACCGGAGTACCGGCCGACCGCCGAGCCCAACCCCAGCACCAGGACGACGGCGAGCAACCCGGACGCGAACGCCATCGCCTGGATGCCGGCGCTCGGCAGGGACAGCAGCATCGCCGCACACGCTCCGACACTGGCCCCGGAGGCCACGCCGAGCAGGTCGGGGGAGACGAGCGGGTTGCGGAACAACCCCTGATAGGACGCCCCGGAGGCCGCCAGCGCGGCGCCGACCAGGATGGCCATCAGGATTCTCGGGATGCGTACGGCGAACAGCACCGCATGCTGTTGTGACTCGAGCACCGAGGAGTCTCCGGTGAGGGCTCCCCAGATCGTCCGCACCACCTCGCTCCAGGGAAGGCCGAACCGGCCGAGCCCGAGTGAGAACCCCGCCAGCAGGACCAGGGCGATCGTCAGCGAGACGCTCACCATCGCGACGTGCCACCGCTGCAACGGCAGGCCCGCCACAGCGCTCGGTGGTGGCTCGACCGCGCGCTTGGTGCGTGCTCCGCTCACCCCGCTCACGGACGTACACCTAACCATATGGTCCGCATCTGCGGTTTTCGATGGGCTATGGTTCCGCGTTCGCTGGCACTCGGAAGTGGCCTTCACGCGAATGCGGAACTGGAAGTTTCCGGCCAGCGGGAGGTGGATGTGGCGTAGCGGAGCTGCCTCGCCCGTCGGGGGCGAGCATCCAGTTGGAGGCTGAACGTCCCGTTTCAGGTTGAGCATCCAGTTGGAGGCTGAATGGCCGGCGATCTCTGGTTGCTCGGCTGTTGACCGGATGCCGGAGCATCATCCGGTCGGACGTCTGGCCCCGCGTCCACCTGCTGGGAATCGTTCCCACCCCTTGATTTAGAGAGTCCACTCTCATAACCTGGTTAGGTGAACCTAACCCCCAAGCTGGCGCGCACTCGCGTCAAACGCGGCCCGGGGCGTCCGCCGGCCCTCGATCCGGACGCGATCGCCGCGGCCGTCCTGGTGGTCGGCTTTCGGGAGTTGACGTTCGCCGCGGTCGCCGAGCAACTCGAGGTGGGTCAGGCCACGCTCTACCGGCATGCCGCCAATCGCGACGAGCTGGTCCGGCTGGGGATGGACCTGGCCCTGCGCGACTGGGCGTGGCCGGATCTGGCGGGTCCGTGGCAGGCGCTGCTCGAGCGATGGGCGATCTCCTCGTGGCGGGCGTGGGAGGCGCATCCCGGCGCGGTCGTGGAGGCCACCCGGGGCGTCTTCCCGGCGTCCATGGTGGTGCTGGCCGATCGGGTGGGCGCGGCGTTGGTCGAGCGTGGGTTCACCGCGCGCAACGCCGTGCTCGCCGTGGACCTGGTCTTCGATCTCGCCGCCGACAACCGGCGGGGCGTCGAGGTGTACGACGCCCAGCCCGACGACCCGGCCCAGCAGCAGGTGCGCGCGGCGATGGAGAAACAGTGGCTGGCCGCCCCCGCGGACACCGACGCCTCCGCCACGACGGCCAAACAGCAGGTCCGAGCCGAGATGGTCGCCGCGGTGCGGACGGAACCGATCGAGTGGTTCACCGGCAAGCTGCGTGTCGTCCTGGCCGGCATCGACCGCGAACTCGCGCCGGCCGGCCGGAACACCGAATCCTCTCGATGACGACCCCGACCGACGACCCGCTCACCGGCGGCGCCGCAGTGCTGCGCCCT
>JBDIAG010000017.1:0-16937 GCA_039812305.1 Actinomycetales bacterium
TGTGAGTCGACAACCCCCTCGGCCTGGACGACGAGGGTCACCGACCCCTTCAGCAGGACGGTGGCGCCGGTCAGCCGAGCCGCCGACCGGGCGTGCTCCAGCGGCTGGGCCGTCACCGCCTCCCGAGCCACCGGCTTGCCCTCCCCGAGCGCGGTCAGCAACGCCGCCAGCTCGCCGGCGTGCGGGGTGAGCAGCAGCGGCGCGTTGATCTCGGCGCCGTCGCGCAGCAGCGTGGCGAGGGCCCCGATCCCGCCGGCGTCCACCAGACAGGGCTCGTCGCCGGCCAGTGCCCGCGCGATCACCGCGACCTGATCCTCGTCCCGCTCCGGGTCGATGCCCGGCCCGAGGACCCAGGCCTGGACGCGTCCCTCGCCGGGCACCACCTCGGGCCAGCGGGTGCGCACCGCCGTGGTCACCGGCTCCGGGCCGACGAACCGCACCATGCCCGCACCGGCGCGGATCGCCGCACCCGAGGCCAGCACGGCGGCGCCGGTGTAGACGGTGCCACCGGCGACCACGCCGACCACCCCGCGGGAGTACTTGTCGTCGCTGGGCCGCGGCACCGGCCACCGTGCGGCCACGTCGTCCCCGGACAGCCGTTGCACCGCGGGCGGACCCAGATAGATGGGGTCCAGCCCGATGTCCACCAGCTCGAGCCGGCCGGCCTCGAGCGCGGCCGGCGGCAGCAGGAGGCCCGGCTTGGCCGTTCCGAAAGTGACGGTCAGATCGGCCCGGACGTGCACGCCGAGCGCCGCCCCGGTGTCCGGGTTGATGCCGCTGGGCAGGTCCACCGCGATCACCGGCGTCCGCGGGTCGACGGCGCCGACGATCCTGGCCGCGGAGTCCCGCAGTCCGGCGCGGCCACCGATGCCGAGCAGGCCGTCCACGATGACGTCGGCCGCGAGCACGGCGGCGTGGGCGGAGGTCCACGCGCGGCCGGCGGCGCCGTCCACCCGGATCGCGTTGCGGCGGCGCACCTCGTGATCGTCGTCCGACTCGACCTCGGAGGAGCGACCCGGCCCGGGCTGCCGGACGATGTCGACGGACCGTCCACCCGCGGCCAGCAACGCGGCCAGACCCTCGGCGTGCGGCGAGGACGCGGCCAGCACAGCCGTCACCCGAACTCCCCGCCGGGCCAGCCGGGCGCCCGCGTGCATCGCGTCGCCTCCGTTGGAGCCCGGGCCGATCAGCAGGACGACGTTCGCGCCGTAGACCCGTCCGACCCGCCCGCGCAGTTCGCGGACGACGACGCTGGCGAGTGCGCCCGCCGCCCGCTGCATCAGCGCCCCGGGGGGAAGGGCCTCCATCGCGACGGATTCGGCCCGGCGCACCGCTTCGACCGAGTGCGCTTCGATCATCTGCTGAAACCTCCCAGGTGGGGACGACACTGCCCCTATCAGACCACTGATCGCGCGGGCCGCGAGCATCAATGAACGATCACGCCGGTGTGCGCGGACGCCGCGGCAGGTAGGGTCACGCACGTGTTCGACGACTCCGCGCACACCCTGGCCTGGGCCCGCCGCATCCTGGCGGAGCACGTGACTCCGGCGATACACAGTCAGCGTCGCCCGCTGGACGTGGCCGCCTGGACGACGCCGGACTCCGCGAGCCGCCCGCCCTCCCTCGCCGACGCCCTTTCCGCCCAGTACACACCGGCCGATCCGGGAACCGCCTGGGGAGCGCCGTGGAGCACGTGGTGGTTCACGCTGAGCGGCGAGGTGCCGGCCGAGTTCTCCGGGCGCCGGGTGGAGGCGGTGATCGATCTGGGCTTCACCTCCAGCCAGCCGGGGTTCCAGGCGGAGGGGCTCTTGTACGACTGGGAAGGGCTGCCGCTCAAGGGCATTCACCCACGCAACCGGTGGTTCAAGGTCACCGGTGCGGCGACGGCCGGTCAGCCGGTCCGGCTGCGCCTGGAGGCAGCGGCCAACCCGACCGTCCTCGACGACTTCACGGCGACCCCGCTGGGCGATCTCGGGACCGCCGGCTCCCGACCCCTGTACCGGCTCGGCCGGGTCGACCTGGCTCTCTTCGAGGAGGACGTGTTCGGGCTGGCGATGGATCTCGACGTCCTCCTCGACCTGGCCGAGCAGTTGGATCCGGAGTCGGGGTCGGGCTTCGCCTCGGCCCGCTCCCGGGAGATCCTGGCCGCGATGAGCGACGCTCTGGCGGATCTTGACGTTCACGACGTACCGGGCACGGCGGCAGCGGCCCGCGCCGGCCTGGTGGACGTCCTGGCCTCTCCCGCGACGGCCTCCGCGCATCGGCTGACCGGAGTGGCGCACGCCCACATCGACTCGGCCTGGCTGTGGCCGGTGCGGGAGACCCGGCGCAAGTGCGCGCGGACGTTCGCCAACGTCACCGCGCTCGCCCACGAGTACCCCGAGTTGGTCTTCGCCTGCTCGTCGGCGCAGCAGTACCGCTGGATCAAGGACGACCAGCCGGAGATCTTCGCGCGGATTCTCGATGCTGCCCGCAATGGCAACTGGGAACCGGTCGGCGGCATGTGGGTGGAGGCGGACGGTGTGCTGCCCTCCGGGGAGTCGCTGGCGCGGCAACTGCTGTACGGGCAGCGTTTCTTCGCGAGCGAGTTCGGCCGGCCGTGCCCGGGGGTGTGGCTGCCGGACTCCTTCGGCTACAGCGCCTCCTACCCGCAGATCGCGAAACTGGCCGGGGCGGAGTGGTTTCTGACCCAGAAGATCTCCTGGAACGACACCAACACCTTCCCGCACCACACGTTCTGGTGGGAAGGGATCGACGGAACCAGGATCCTCACCCATTTCCCGCCCGCCGACACCTACAACGCCGACCTGTCGGGGGCGGACGTGCATCGTTCGGCCCGGCAGTTCCGCGAGCGTGGTCGATCCCGAAAGGCGTTGGTGCCCTTCGGGTTCGGGAACGGCGGCGGCGGTCCGGAGCGGGAGATGGTCGAGCGGGCCCGTCGGCTCGCCTCGCTCGAGGGCTCGCCGGCCGTGCGGCTCGGGACGGCCCGGGAGTTCTTCGCCGACGTGCGCCAGGAGTACGCCGCGCAGGCCCCGGCCTGGCGCGGCGAGCTGTACCTGGAGCTGCACCGCGGCACGCTGACCAGTCAACGGGCGATGAAACGGGGCAACCGGCACTGCGAGAGCCTGCTCCGCCAGGCCGAACTGGTCTGGACGATGGTCTCGCTGCGCGGCCTCGCCGACTGGCCCGGCGAGGTCCTGGCTGGCCTCTGGGAACGTGTGCTGCTCATGCAGTTCCACGACATCCTGCCGGGTAGCTCGATCGCCTGGGTGCACGCGGAGGCGCGGGCTGACTACGAGCGGATCCTGGCCCGCCTGACCGACCTGGTCGCCGAGGGCCTGCGGCTTCTCGGTGGCGGGTTGCTGAACGCCGGGCCGCTGCCACGCCGCGAGGTCGTCGCCGTCCCGGTGGGACCGGCAGGGACTGGCGAGCTGCGACTGGTCGAGACACCCGCGCTGTCGGTCGGCAGCGGTCAACCGCTCGACCCCGTCTCACCGGTCGCCGCGTCCGGCCGGACGCTCACCAACGGGCTGGTCAGCGTGACCATCGCGGACGACGGCTCGATCGCGTCCCTGGTCGACCATCGTCACGACGACCGTCAGGTGCTGCCGGAGTCGCTGCGCGGCGCCCAGTTGCGGCTGCACCCGGACCTGCCGCTGCGCTGGGACGCCTGGGATCTCGACAAGCGCCACGCCGCCACCTGGGTCTCGCCCGAGATCGCCGAGATCCGGGTCGTCGAGAGTGGCCCGCTGCGATCGACCATCGAAGCCCGCACGCACCTCGGCCGTTCGGCGATCGTCCAGCGCACGACGCTGCGCGCGGACAGCCCCCGCATCGACATCGAGATCGAGGTGGACTGGGCGGACCGCGACGCCGCCCTGGCGGCGTACCTGCCGGTGTCGGTGCTGTCCCGCGAGGCGGCCGCCGAGATCCAGTTCGGCCACCTCACCCGGCCCACCCACGAGAACACGTCCTGGGAGTCGGCCAAGTTCGAGGCGGTGGCGCACCGATGGCTGCACGTCGGCGAGACCGGGTGGGGCATCGCCGTCGTCAACGATTCCACCTACGGCCACTCGGCCCGCAGCGGCGTGGCTCCCGGCGGGGAGCCGATCACCACCCTCCGGCTGACCCTGCTGCGGGCGCCCGGCTTCCCCGATCCGACGACGGACGCCGGCCGCCACGTGGTGAAATTCGGGATCGTGCCCGGCGCCGACGTGGCCGACGCCATCGCCCACGGCTATGCGGTCAACCTGCCGCTCGTCAGCGAACCCGGCGTGGGCGTCTCGCGCGGCTGCGAGGTAGACCCGCTCGTCACCGGGTCCGGCGTCGCCGCGCCCACTTCCCTGATCGCCGTCGACGATCCGGGCTGTCTCGTCGAGGCGGTGAAGCTGGCCGAGGACGGCAGCGGCGACGTGATCGTCCGGCTCTACGAGGCGCTGGGTGGACGCCGCCGCGCCCGTCTGCGTCCGGCGTTCACCTTCGCGACCGTGACCGAGACCGACCTGCTCGAACTGCCGGACTCACCCGCCCTCGAGGGCCGGCGCGCCCTGCGCCAGACCGGCGCGCACGAACTGGGCTCGGACGCACTGGGCTCGGACGCACTGGGCTCGGGCGCACTGGGCTCGGACGAACCTGACTCGCACGAACCGGGCCCGGACGAACTGGGCTTGGACCTGCGCCCGTTCCAGATCGTCACCCTCCGCTTCCATGGCTGCGCGCTGCCGGGCCCGGCAACGAACGCCTCCCGACACGGCCCGGATTGACCGTCTCTTCGCGCACCAACCAGTTGTCGGTCGAGCGGCCAGCGATCACCGGCCGCTCGGCCCACAGATGGTCGACGCGCGAAGAGACGGTCGCCCGGCAGCCCACAGAGCCGCCGCGCGGGCTCAGTCCCGTTCGGCGATCACCACGGCCGAGGCGATGCCGGCGTCGTGGCTCAGGGAGAGGTGGAACCGGCTCACGCCCAGTTCCCCCGCCCGCTCGGCCACCGATCCGCACACCTCGAGGACGGGTTGCCCGCTCGGCAGCCGGCGCACCCAGGCGTCCTGCCAGCGCAGTCCGGTGGGCGCTCCCAGCGACTTGGCCAGCGCCTCCTTCGCCGCGAACCTGGCGGCCATCGACGCGGGCGCCAGGCCCTTCTCGGTCTCGGTGAAGACGCGGTCGGCCAGCCGGGGCACCCGCTCGAGCATGGCCGTGAATCGGCCGACGTCCACGACGTCGATGCCGACTCCGACGATCACGCCCGCCTCATCGCAGCCGGACGGCCGGCGTCACTCGACGGTCACCGACTTGGCCAGGTTGCGCGGCTGGTCGACGTCGTAGCCCTTGGCGCTGGCCAGCTCCTCGGCGAAGGCCTGCAACGGCACCGAGGTCAGCAATGGCGCCAGGAACTCCGAGCACTTCGGCACCCGGACGATCTCGCTCGCGTACGGGACGACGGCCTCGTCGCCCTCCTCGGCGATCACCAGGGTGTTCGCCCCGCGAGCGCGCACCTCCTGGATGTTGGACACCACCTTGCCGTGCAGGGACGTGCCGCCCTCCAGCGAGGGCACGACGACGAACACCGGCTGGCCCGGCTCGATCAGCGCGATCGGACCATGCTTGAGCTCGCCGGCCGCGAAGCCCTCGGCGTGGATGTAGGCGATCTCCTTGAGCTTCAGCGCACCCTCCAGCGCCACCGGGTAACCGACGTGGCGGCCGAGGAAGAGCACCGAGCGGGTGTCGGCCATCCAGCGGGCGATGTTGCGGATGTGCTCCAGACCGTCCAGCACGTCCTGGATCTTGCCCGGCATCTCGTTCAGCTCGGCCAGGATGTCGTGGATCTGCTCGCTGCTCAGCGTCTCGCGCACCTGCGCCAGGTACAGACCGAGCAGGTAGGCCGCGACGATCTGCGCGTTGAACGCCTTCGTGGAGGCCACCGCGATCTCCGGGCCGGCGTGGGTGTAGATCGAGGCGTCGGAGGCCCGCGGGATCGAGGACCCGTGCGTGTTGCAGATCGCGATCGTCGTCGCGCCGTGCTCGCGGGCGTAGCGGACGGCCATCACCGTGTCCATGGTCTCGCCGGACTGCGACTCCGAGATCACCAGCGTCCGGGAGTCCACCACCGGGTTTCGGTACCGCCACTCGTGCGCGAGCTCGACCTCGACCGGCAGCCGGGTCCACTCCTCGAGGGCGTACTTGGCCACCAGCGCCGAGTAGTAGGCGGTGCCGCAGGCCACCATGACGATCCGGGTGATGTCCCGCAGCGTGCCCGGGTCGATCCGCAGCTCGTCCAGGATGAGCTCGCCGTTCAGGCCGGTGCGGCCGAGCAGAGTGTCCGCGATCGCCTTCGGCTGGTCGTTGATCTCCTTGGCCATGAACGAGCGGAAGCCGCCCTTCTCGGCCGCCGCCACGTCCCAGGTGACCGTGAAGGGGTTGCCCTGCCCGAGGTTGCCGTCGAAGTCGATGATCGAGTAGCCGGTCGGCGTGATCGTGACGATCTGATCCTGACCCAGCTCGATCGCCTCGCGCGTGTGGGCGATGAAGGCCGCGACGTCGGACCCGAGGAAGTTCTCGTCCTCGCCCAGCCCGAGCACGAGCGGGGAGTTGCGACGGGCGCCGACCACGACGCCCGGGTTGTCGGCGTGCACGACGAGCAGGGTGAACGCGCCCTCCAGCCGGCAGCAGACCAGGCGCATCGCCTCGGTCAGGTCACCGGTCTTCTGGTAGGCCCGCGCCACCAGGTGGGCGGCCACCTCGGTGTCGGTCTCGGAGGCGAAGGTCACCCCGGCGTCGACCAGCTCGGCCTTGAGCTGGGCGTAGTTCTCGATGATCCCGTTGTGGATGAGAGCCAGCTTGCCGTCGTCCCCACCCAGGTGCGGGTGCGCGTTGGCGTCGGTCGGGCCACCGTGCGTCGCCCAGCGGGTGTGTCCGATCCCGGTGAGGGAATCGGGCATCCCGGACGCCTCGATGCTCGCCTTGAGGTTGGTGAGCTTGCCCGCCTTCTTGCGCGTCGCCAGCGCCCCGTCAGCCACCAGGGCGACTCCGGCAGAGTCGTAGCCGCGGTACTCCAACCGCCGCAGACCCTCCAGGACGACGTCGAGCGCGCCGCCATGCTCAGCCGACGCCCCCACACCGGACGTTCCTACGTATCCCACGATCCCGCACATGGAAGGAGCCTATCCGAGCCGCATGCCGCGGCTGGTCGACATCGGGAGCGATCACCCATCGTGTCCGACATCACCCGGACGGCCGTGACTCGACCGGAGCAACCCGAAGGCGGGCAGGACGGTCAGAATTCGTATGAATCGGCAACTCAGGCGACGCCGTCGGCGTCTGGCGGCCCGGTCCGGTGGTTGGATTCCCTCCAGACCCGCATCGCGGCGGGAGATGGTGCGGCACACGGTGATCGGCGGAGGAGCAGACGGGTGAGCACGAGCGGCAACCACACGGCAGAATGGCCGCCCGTGACTGTCGCCGCGCCGCCGCCGAGTCCGTTCGTCGATCTGGACCGCGCCACCTGGGCGGCCCTGGCGAACTCGACTCCGCTGCCGCTGACCAGCGACGACATCGCCCGGATCCGGGGCCTCGGCGACAGCCTGGACCTGCGCGAGGTCATCGAGGTCTACCTGCCGCTGTCCCGGTTGCTCAATCTGCACGTGGGGGCCAGCGCCCAGCTGCACAGCGCCACCACCCGGTTCCTCGGCGAGGGCCCGGAGCGGACCCCGTTCGTGATCGGCGTCGCCGGTTCGGTGGCGGTCGGCAAGTCGACCACCGCCCGGCTGCTGCGCGAGCTGCTGGCCCGGTGGCCGGACACACCTCGGGTGGAGCTGGTCACCACCGACGGGTTCCTCCTGCCCAACGCCGAGCTGCACGCCCGCGGCATCATGCACCGTAAGGGCTTTCCGGAGTCCTACGACCGCAAGCGACTGCTCGACTTCGTCGCCGCGGTGAAGTCGGGCGCCGAGGAGGTGCGGGCGCCGGTGTACTCCCACCTGACCTACGACGTGGTGCCGAGCGCCGAAGTGGTGGTCCGCCGGCCGGACGTGCTGATCGTCGAGGGCCTCAACGTGCTGCAACCGGCCCGACGCTCCGGACGTGGGCTGGCGGTCAGCGACTACTTCGACTTCTCGCTCTACGTGCACGCGCCGAAGGCCCAGGTGCGGCAGTGGTACGTGGACCGGTTCCTGCGGCTGCGCGCGACGGCCTTCGCCAATCCGGACTCCTACTTCCACCGCTACGCCACGCTCACCGACGCCGAGGCCCGGCAGACCGCCGAACGGATCTGGCGGGAGATCAACGAGCCGAACCTCTCCGCCAACATCCGGCCGACCCGGGAACGGGCCCGGCTCGTCCTGTTCAAGGCCCCCGACCACACGGTCAAGCGCCTCCGGCTCCGCAAGATCTGACGGTCGGCGGCCGCCGACCGGCTTCGCGACCCGGCGCGCGTGGCATCCGCACTCCGGAAGGGGTCACTTTCCCGGTCGACAGGACGGACGGCCGCACCCGCCAGGAGTAGGTTGCCTTAGGGTGCGCCGGGAAACATGCGGTGCAGTGCCGGTTTCTGGGCGGGATGCGTGAGAAGGCGGAGGTCCCCCCTCGTAGCCCCGGAGCTACGTGGGCGTGTGGCCGACAACGCCATCACGCGCCCGATCCAGGAAGCGACACGCAGCGTCTATTCCCGGCGGGTCCTCAATGCCCGTCCGCCGTCGGGCTCGAGTAGATCGGAGGGACCGTGGAGTTGGAGCGATTCCTGCGCGCGCAGGACTTCCGACCGCCGGGCGGGGCCAGCAGCGTCTACGAGGACGCGGTGGCCGAACTGGTGGCCGGGCGCAAGCAGACGCACTGGATGTGGTTCGTCTTCCCGCAGCTGCGCGGGCTGGGTTTCTCCGAACGATCCCGCTACTACGGCATCACCGGGCTGGCCGAGGCCCGCAGCTACGTCGAGCACCCGGTTCTCGGGGAACGCCTCAACGAGTGTGTGGACCTGGTGCTCGCCAGCGAGGCCGGCTCGGCGACCGCCCTGTTCGGTTCGCCGGACGACCTGAAACTCCGCTCCTCGATGACCCTGTTCGGCTGCCTGGGCGAGGGACCGATCGACTTCGCCGGAGTGCTGGACCGCTACTTCGAGGGCGAGCCGGACGACGCCACGCTGCAACTTCTGGACCGCACCTCGATGTGAGGCCGGCGGTCGGGCTCCATGGCGGTCAGGCCCACCGCGGCGGCCGGACCCACCCGGAGCCCCGACCCGCCGTCGGGAGCCGACAAGCCCCCCTGTCGTGAGCCGGTGAGCCCTACAGAGCCAGTCGCTCCTTGACCACCCTGGCCAGGTCCTCCGCGACCGCGTCGGCCTCGGCCTGTTCGGCGGCCTCCACCATGACGCGCACCAGCGGCTCGGTGCCGGAGGAGCGCAGCAGCACCCGACCGGAGTCGCCGAGACGATCCTGGGCCCGCAGAACCGCGTCCTGGACGCCTTCGTCGCTGGAGGCCCGGGCCTTGTCCACCCCCGACACGTTGATCAGCACCTGCGGGAACCGGGGGATGAGACCCGCCAGCTGGGCCAGGGTCTTGCCCGACTCGGCCACCCGGGAGAGCAGGTGCAGGCTGGTCAGCACCCCGTCCCCGGTGGTCGCGTACTCGGTCAGCAGCACGTGCCCGGACTGCTCCCCACCGAGGGTGAAGCCACCGCGACGCATCTCCTCCAGCACGTACCGGTCGCCGACCGCGGTGGCGATCGTGGCCACGCCGGACGTCTCCATCGCCCGCAGCAGGCCCAGGTTGGACATCACCGTCAGCACCAGGGTGTTGAAGGCGAGCTTGCCCCGGCTGCGTAGCGACTCCGCCAGGATGCCCATGATCTGGTCGCCGTCGACCACCTCGCCGTCGGCGTCCACCGCCAGGCAGCGGTCGGCGTCCCCGTCGTGGGCGACCCCGGCGTCGGCACCGTGGGCGACGACGGCCTTCTGCAGCGGCTCCAGATGGGTCGAGCCGACGCCGTCGTTGATGTTGAGGCCGTCCGGGGAGGAGTTGATCACCACCACGTCGGCACCCGCCGCGGCCAGCGCTCGCGGGCCGACCCCCGAGGCCGCCCCGTGGGCGCAGTCGACGACGACCTTGAGGCCGTCCAGCCGGTGCTCCACGGTGGCGACCAGATGCTCGACGTAGGAGTCCGCGGCGGCCTGCTCGTCCCGGATCACCCGACCGACGTCCGCGCCGGTGGGACGGGCCCAGCGCTCGCGCAGGCGGGCCTCGATGGCGTCCTCGATGTCGTCGTCGAGCTTGTAGCCGCCGGCGGAGAAGAACTTGATGCCGTTGTCCGGCATCGGGTTGTGGGAGGCGGAGAGCATCACACCGAGGTCGGCCTTGGTGTCGGCCACCAGGTAGGCGACCGCGGGCGTGGGCAGCACGCCGACGTCCATGACGTCCACCCCGGCGCTGGCCAGCCCGGCGATGACCGCGCTGCCGAGGAACTCCCCGGAGGCGCGGGGGTCGCGACCGACGACGGCTCGTGGACGGTGCCCAGCGAAGGTGCCCCGCTCAGCCAGCACGTGGGCGGCCGCGACCGACAGGTCCAGCGCCAGCTCGGCCGTCACGTCGATATTCGCCATCCCGCGAACGCCATCGGTCCCGAAAAGCCGACCCATCTGAGTACCTCCGTTGGTTGCTGAAACTGCCCGACAGCAGCTGTGTGGGCCCGGCCTACGGTATGCCGGGGTGCGCGGCCCACCGGACGCACACGCAAAAAATCGACCCTGGGAGAGTAAACCCCCAGGGCCGATCGAGTGGAACGTCAGCGCTTGCTGTACTGCGGAGCCTTGCGCGCCTTCTTGAGGCCGGCCTTCTTGCGCTCCTTCACCCGGGCGTCCCGAGTGAGGAAGCCGGCCTTCTTCAGACCGGGCCGGTTGGCCTCGATGTCGATCTCGTTGAGCGCGCGGGCGATGCCGAGCCGCAGCGCACCGGCCTGGCCGGAGGGGCCACCACCGTTGATGCGGGCGATCACGTCGAAGCGGCCCTCGATCTCGAGCAGCCGGAACGGGTCGCTCACCAGCTGCTGGTGGACCTTGTTCGGGAAGTAGTTCTCCAGCGCGCGGCCGTTGATCGACCAGTTGCCGCTACCCGGCACCAGCCGGACGCGGGCCACGGCCTCCTTGCGCCGGCCGGTGGCCGACCCCGGAGCGGTGATCGACGAGCCGGTGTTGCGCGGACCGCTGGTCTGCGTGGTGTAGCTGCTGGGGGCGTCCTCGAGGTCGTCGCTGACGATCTCGGCTTCGGTGACGGACTCGGTCACGATTCTCCTTGACTTCGGCCCGCGCTTACTGCGCGACCTGGCTGATCTGGTAGGTCTGCGGCTTCTGGGCCGAGTGCGGGTGCTCCGGGCCGGCGTAGACCTTGAGCTTGCGCAGCATCTGACGGCCGAGGCTGTTCTTCGGGAGCATGCCGCGGATCGCCTTCTCCACGGCGCGCTCGGGGTTCTGCTCCAGCAGCTGGGTGTAGCTGACCGCCTTCAGGCCACCGGGGTAACCGGAGTGCCGGTAGGCGAGCTTGGACTCACGCTTGCTGCCGGTCAGGGCCACCTTGTCGGCGTTGACGATGATGACGAAGTCACCGGTGTCCACGTGCGGGGCGAAGATGGCCTTGTGCTTACCACGCAGCAGCTGGGCGGTCTGGCTCGCCAGCCGACCGAGCACGACGTCGGTCGCGTCGATGACGTGCCACTGCCGGTCGATATCGGCAGGCTTCGGGGAGTACGTACGCACAGTCGTAGGCCTTCGTTTCCGCTCGCGGGTTCTATAGTCGTGCCGGGACTAGGCTTCCGGGAACGCTCCCGGGCATGCCACGCACAACGACCAGCCAGAATACCCGCCCGCCCCGACCCTGGTCAAAACCGCCGCCCGGAGCCGGTCCGGCTCGCCGGCACAGACCGCCGGCCGACGTCTCCGGACTCGGTCTCCAGACTCGATCTCCGGCCCCGGATCCGACTATCCGGCGATCCCGCGATCCGGGCGGTCCGGCCCCGGATCCGACTGTCCGGCGATCCGGGCGGTCCGGCGGTCCCCGACCGTTCAATGGCAACGGTACGCACCCAATGGCATCGCACGGTCCCGAATGGCATCGGCCCGTTCGACCGCGGGCAACGTTGGGTACCGAGTGGCGGCATTGAGCGCAACCACTCGGTACCCAACGTTGCCATTCGAGCCCAACGCCTGTGGATAGCCAGCTGAGACGCCTTTCGACTTGGCAGGCTCTGAGCGTGGATCGTCCCCTCGCCCTCCTGCTCGACGCCTTCGGCGACGTCTTCACCGCGACTCAAGCCAGTTCCGCGGGCGTGGACCGCCGGCAACTCAGGCTCCTCGTCGACAGCGGCACGGTGCAACGGGCGAGCCGGGGCGGCTACGTGGTCCGGAAGACGTCCGAAGCCGACTCGATCGCTCGTATCCGATTGGCGCTCCTCCAGCATCCGTCGTGTCTGGCCAGCCATCAGTCGGCCCTGGCGCTGTTGAACCTGCCGACCTGGAGTCTACCGATGGACCCGGTGCACCTGTGCTTCGTTCAAGGCCGAACACGAACCCGGGAGCGCGACCTCGTGATGCATAGCCCGGCACCAGCGATGCGGATGGCCCTGGTCGACGGCTGGCGTAGCGTCGATGCAGCGACGGCCGCAGCCCAGGTCGCGGCATCGGGCGCCCTCGACGCGGCAGTCTGTGCTGCCGACGGGGCGCTGCATCGCGAGCTGACGAATGTGGAGCGTTTCGCCGAGGTCGTCGCCTCCTGGGGCTCGAACCGCGGGGCCCGGATCGTCCGAGCCATGCTCGAACTGACCGACGGCCGCAGTGAATCGCCCGGCGAGACCCGGTTGCGCCTGATTGTCCGGCGGCTCGGACTCGCAGTCACGCCGCAGGTGTGGGTGACAGCCAACGGTCGGCGGTACCGGGTGGATCTGCTGGCCGACGAGTATCCGCTGATTCTGGAGTTCGACGGCATGGTCAAGTACGAAGGTGCCGGTGGCGCCAATGCGCTCATCGCCGAGAAGCAACGGGAGGACGATCTGCGGCGCGAGCACGCCGTGATCCGTTTCGCCTGGCACGACCTGAAGCCCGAGATCGTGAAACACCATCTCGAGCAGGGTCTGCGCCAGTGCCGAGCGCGGTTCCTCGACGGGCGACGCTGAGTACCGAATGGGCGCGCTGAATGCTGCCACTCGGTACCAGACGTCGCCGGTGGCCGAGCGGACCCCGCCCTCGGGCCGGAGGCCGGACCAGGCCAGGCCAGGGCCAGCCACGGGCCGGGGAGTCAGGTCAGGGCGTCGGCCAGGAGGCGCAGGGTGTCCTCCCGGGCCGGCGATTCGTCGGCGGGAGTGCCGGTCAGGGCTCCGGCGATCGGGTGCACCATCACCTCGTCGACGCCGTATTCGGCCACGAGGTCCCGGATGCCGGCCGCGACCACCGAGGGCGATCCGATCATCCACGGCCGGGCCATCGCGGTGACGAACTCGCGCTGCCGGGCGTCCAGTTCGATGCCCTCGGCCTCCTCGACCAGTCGCTGGGCGTGCAGGGGCTGGCCGGTGCGCAGGGCCAGCATCGAGTGCTGGTTCGGCAGAGCCAGCCGCCAGGCCAGGTCGTCGGTCTCCGCCACGATCGCGTTGACGGTCAGGAAGGTCCGTGGCCGCTCGCCATGCCCGGTGGCCCGGAAGTTGTCCCGGTACAGCGCCAGGGCCTCCGCCGTCCCCCGGCCGGCGAAGTGGTGGGCGAACACGTAGGGCAAGCCCAGTCCGGCCGCGAGGCGTGCGGAGTAGTCCGACGATCCGAGGAGCCAGACCGGTGGGGCGGCCACCGCCCGCGGCGTCGCCCGCAGTTCGTAGACCGTGCCGCGCAGGTCGATGCCGGCGCCGTCCGGACTCATCATCGTGATGACCTCTTCGACGTACCGCGGAAAGTTGGCGACCTCCTCCTCGCTGTTGCCGCCGCGCAACAGGTAGCTGGTCACCTGGTCGCTGCCCGGCGCCCGGCCGATGCCGAGATCGATCCGGCCCGGGTGGGCCGCCTCCAGCAGCGCGAACTGCTCCGCGACGACGAGCGGGGCGTGATTGGGCAGCATCACCCCGCCGCTGCCGACCCGCAGCCGCTGCGCGGCGGCCGCGATCATCGCGATCAGCACCGGCGGGTTGGTCGCCCCGACGGCCGGCATGTTGTGGTGCTCGGCAACCCAGTAGCGGTGGTACCCGACCTCGTCCGCGACCTTCGCGAGCCGAAGGCTGGCCCGGACGGCGTCCGCGGTGGTCTGGTCACTGCGGACGGGAACGAGGTCGAGAACCGAAAGCCTGGGGGTGGTCACTCAGGCTAGAACCACGGGCCGGCCGCGCTATTCCACACCGACGGCCGGGCTGCCCGCCTACGTGACGTTACGTCCACAATGACGATTTTGAGATGACCGTTCGGGGGCGGGACATCGCGCCCGGGCCTAAACTCGAGGACCAGGCGTCGGGGGACGCAGAGATGGGAGCGACCGATGAGGCTCGTCCAGATCGCCCAGCACGTGGACAATCTCGATCGCGCCACCCGCTTCTACAGCGACCTGCTCGGCGTCGGCCCGGTGGCCAGCTACGACCCGCCCGGGCTGGTGTTCTTCCATCTGGACGGGGTCCGCCTGATGCTCGACCGATCGGCTCCGCGGGCGCTGCTGTATCTCCAGGTCGCCGACGTCGTGGCCACCGTCCAACGGCTGCATCGAGCCGGCGCCACGATCGAGAGCGAGCCGCACCGGATCTTCGGCCACGAGGACGACACGCTGGGTCCCGCGGGCACCGACGAGTGGCAGGCCTTCGTCCGCGACCTGGAAGGCAACCTCGTCGGGCTGGTCGAGCAACGCCCCCGCCGCGGTTAGCGCGCACGTCCGGACGTTCGTCCTGGACGGTCGGTGAGGTCCGGCGGCCGGGACGGCGGGTACGTCCCGGATCGTCGACCTGCGCATGACGCCGCGGATGAACCTGCCGACGGGTGCGTGATCACACCACCAGCAGCAGGTTCATCGGCCGGATCACCCAGGCACCGAGTCACTCACGTGCCGGATCACTCACGTACCGAGTCACCCGCGTACTGAATCGTCCCGGGCATCCCCCCGGGAGCCGGGTCCCCGCCACGGCCGTAGCCGGGGGATCCAGCCCGGTACCGCCCGCAGATACTCCTCGTAGGCCGCGCCGTAGCGGTCCCGCAGGGTCGGCTGCTCGTAGCCCAGCACGAATCCCACCACGGCGGCTCCCACGATCGCCGCCCAGACCAGCAGGACGACCCGGCCGAGCAGCAGCGCCTGCCCCAGGATCGTGGCGAGCACGGCGACGTACATCGGATTGCGGACGTACCGGTACGCGCCACCGACCACCAGGTGTTCGGTCGGGGCGACCGGCGCCGGAGTCCCCCGGCCCTCGGTGACGAAGCGGGCGAACGCGTGCACCAGCACCGCGGCTCCGGCGACGGTGAGAACGCCGCCCAGGATCCGCAGCGGAAGCCAGCCGGAGCCCATCTGCCAGCCGGTCAGCCAGAACGGGATGACCCCGGCGACCACTCCCGGAGCGACCGCGAAGAAGACCGTGCTGCCGGCCAGGGCCTTACCCGTGCGCACACCGAGATTCTCCGCCCGTGGCCACCGATCTGCCCAGCCCCCGGCGGACGAACCACTCACAGAGTGCGCACGGCCCGCGTCTGACGGGCGCGGGCGGCGAGATCCTCGGGCGCCGGGTAGCCGACCTCGTCCAGGCACAGTCCGTGCGCGGGCATCACGACCGCGGCGCTGTCCCGCCGGCGCGACGCCAGCACCTGCGCCGGCCATTCGACGTCCCGTCTGCCCGCCCCCACCGCAACCACGGCACCGACCAGGAATCGCACCATCGAATGGCAGAAGGCGTCCGCCCGCACCTCCGCGACGAGGACGCCGTCGGCCGCACGCCGCCAGTCGTAGGCGAGCAGCGTCCGAATCGTCGACCGGCCCTCGGCGAGCTTGCAGAAGGCCGCGAAGTCGCTCAGCCCGAGCAGTCCCTGGGCGGCGGTGTGCATGGCGGAGGCGTCCAGCCGGTCCCGCACGACCGCGGTGTCCCGGCGTCGCAGCGGGTCCAGCCGGGTCTCCGCGTCCGCGAGACGGTAGCTGTAACGCCGCCACAGGGCCGCGAACCGGGCGTCGAAGCCAGCGGCGGCCACCTGCGCCGAGTGCACAGCGATGTCGGCGGGCAGCACCCCTCGCAGGCGTCGCACCAAGGCGACGCCGGGGGTGTGGCCGGCCCGGCCGGGCAGGCTCGCCCACACCTCGTCGGCGAGGTCGACGTGGGCCACCTGGCCTCGGGCGTGCACGCCCGCGTCGGTGCGTCCGGCCACGGTCAGCCTGAGGCCCTCGAGGCGGGTCACCGTCGTCAGGCACGACGTCAGCTCGCCCTCGACGGTGCGTCGCCCCGGCTGCATCGCCCAGCCGGAGAAGTCCGTCCCGTCGTACCCGAGGTCGAGGCGAATCCGAACCACACGCTCCCCTTCCGGTCGGTCCTAAGGCCTGTCTCCCAAATTGATCGTCCGCTGCGCGGGCCCTGGCGGGCACTCGGACTGCGTTGTCGTCGACTCGACGTGGCTCCGCCACGCCCTCGCTCCTCCGCCTTGCCGAGCACTCCGCCAGACCCCGCTCGCCAGGACGCCAATTGGAGACACGCCCTAGCGGTCGGCGCCCGGCTGACACCGGGCCGGCCACCAGGCGGACGTCCGCACTTTCCCACACCTCCGGGCGGACGACGAGGGGCCCGCGGTCGCCGTGATCGGCGGGCCCGGGCCCCTCGGTGCGGCTCGAAGGTCCTTCGAACCGCTGATCGGCCGGCTCGTGGTGGAGCCGGCAGCTTCTTACTTGGACTCGCCCTCGGCGGTCGCGTCGCTCTCGCTCGCGGGAGCCTCGGCCTCCGCGGACGCCTCGGCCGGGGACGCGTCCACGAC
>JBDIAG010000018.1:0-16835 GCA_039812305.1 Actinomycetales bacterium
CTAGGCCCGAGCGTCCTGTGTGGGCTGGTCGAGTTCGGCGCCGAGATCCTGGCTGCCGGAGACCATCTGCCGGAGCAGGGTGCGGGCGGAGAGCAGCAGCGAGCCGACCTCGGGCGCGGTCACCGAGTAGATCACCTCGCCGTTCTCCCGGCGCTGGCGCACCAGGCCGATGCGCCGCAACACGGCAAGCTGCTGGGAGAGGCTGGCCTGCTCCACCTCGATGCGCTCCAGCAATTCATAGACGGCGTGATCGCGTTCGGTGAGCAACTCGAGTACACGAATGCGCACGGGATGGCCCAACGACCTGAATAGCTCGGCTTTCACCTGGTACAGAGGGACACCGTTGATCACTGCTTTGCTCCTTCCGTGTGAAGCGCCGCAGACGTTTCACATGCATATCTTCTCATGTATTGGAATAGAGTTCAAGCGAAAGGAATGGGAAAGTCACTCTCGCCCAAGGGGTTTCGGAACGACGTCAACGTCGTGAACGCCTGTCGTAACCCCGATCACGAGAAGGACGTCATCGGCAGGCCTTTCGCGCCGGAAATTGGGCGTCGCGTTCCGCCGAATCGCGCAGGAGGCGCCCCGCCAGGATGCGCGCAGTCCCGCCGCGCGCGCCTGCGGTGCGATCACTTCGGGAGCAGGACGACGCGCGGCGGCCAGCTGACCAGCGATCCGTCGACGGCCTTGTCCAGCGCCTCGCCGGCATCCACGACGATCGGGATTCCCCGCTGCCGGGCGATGAGAACGCCGTGGCCCTGCTGGCCACCTCCGCGGGTGATCACCCCGTCGAGCCGCGTCGCCGGCAGTTGGACGGCGGTCGGCGCGTCGAGCTCCTCGACCAGGATCACTCCGCCGAGCTCGGACGGGTCGACGAGATCGCGGCCCTTCAGCAGGAGGCGGACTCGCCGCTCCAGGCTGGTTACGTCCTGCCCCCGGGCCTGCAGATAGGGGTTGTCGTCCAACGCCTCCAGTTGCGAGCACATCGTGCGCATCGAGCCGGACCAGGCGACGGCGGCTGGGTCGCCGGCCTCGATCCGCGCGCGTACCTGGGTGAGCACCGCCGGGTCGCGCAGGAACTCCAGCTGGATGCCCACCATCTCCGCCGCCTCGTCGCCGATCTCGCGCCGGGCACGCTCGACCAGGTCGCGCAGCTGCGTGCCGGCGACCTCGAGCGCCGCGGTCAGGCCGGCCAGCTGCGCCTCGACATCGCTGGCGGGTGGGGACGAGCAGGGGGAACCCGCCGGTCTGGGCACACCTTCGTCCAGATCCAGCCGAGTGAGCCGGCCTTGCACCGCTACGCCTCGCCACCGGCCGGACGGACGGGATTGGCCACCCGGCGGCTCGGTGGTGGCGGAGGTCTGCGGAAGGGCGTGGACGACCGGATCCTGCGTCGGTGCGGCCTCCCGCTCCGGACGAGGGTCTCCGAAGTTGTCCGCGGCGAAGGCGAGAAGGGCCCGCACCAGTTCACTGGCCTGCGGCCCGCGCACCGTGATCGCCAGCCGGTCGCCCTGCCTGGCATCGAGCCGGGTCAGTGCGGCGACGCTGGCCCCGTTGAGCGGCTTCCCGTCACGGGACAGGTTGGCGACCTCGATCCCGGCCTTGTGCCGGCCCGCGATCCGGGCGAACTTGGCCGCCGGGCGGGCGTGCAGTCCGTGTTCGTTCGGGACGATCAGCACCAGCTCGATCGGCTGGGTGGGGGTGGTGGCCGGTCCGGCCGCCTCGGGCCGCTGCACGGCCAGGTGCGGCTGCCCGGCGGTGGCGGTCGATCCGCCGGACGACGGGGACGGTGGCAACGCCGACGGCGTGATCGGACCGCCGGTCGCGTCGGAGAGGTGGGCCTTCTTGGCCGACAAGGCATCCGCCGCATCGGTGGCCACCGTCTCCAGATCCGCGCCGGTGCTGGCGGTGACCATCGCCGCGAGCAGGCCCTCGAGAAACCCGGCCGGTGAGACGAGCGTGCGGTCGGAGGTCTCGGCGTCCACCAGTTCGAGGGCGAGATCGGTGCTCAGCAGCGCGCTACCGAGGTCGACGATCACCAGGACTCCGTCGGGGGAGTCGACCTCGGCGATCGCGCGGGCCACCGCGGTGGCGTCGGTGCCGAAACCGCCGTCCGGCGTGCTGGCCGCCACCGCCAGCGGCGGACGATCCGCCGCGGGCACCATCTGCCCGGCCAGTTCCACGGCGGCCTCCGCCAGAGCGCGGCTGTGCGAGACCACGACGATGCCGATCATGCGCGCATCCTCACGCGACCACCTCGGCCAGGCAACGCAGCAGCATCGCCGTGGAGGCGGCCCCGGGATCGAGGTGCCCGGCGCTGCGCTCACCGAGGTAGGAGGCCCGCCCCTTGCGGGCGACCAGGGGACGGGTCGCGTCCCGTCCCGCCTCGGCCGCCTCGGCGGCGGCCCCCAGCGCCGCGGCCAACCCGTCCGGGAGCGCCTGCCGGTACGCCTCCAGGGCGGGCAGCCAGGCGTCCAGCATCGTCTTGTCGCCGGCGTCGGCGCGGCCGCGTGCGGTCACCCCCTCCACACCCGATCGCAGCGCGTCGCCGAAACCGGCCGCGTCCACGTCCGTCAGCCCGGCGACCGCGGTCGCGAACCGCAGGAAGAACGTTCCATACAGTGGCCCGCTGGCCCCGCCGACCTTGCTGATCAGGGTCATCGCGGTCCGTTTGGCCGCCTCCTCGACGGTGGCCGGCGGCTTGTCGGTGAAGTCGGCCGCGACCGCTGCGGTTCCACGGCGCAGGTTCGACCCGTGGTCGGCGTCGCCGATCGCGGCATCGAGTTCGGTGAGATAGTCCGCCTGCTGGTCGACCACTTGGGCGAACCCGGTGAGCCACGCCGTCATGGTGGCCGCGGTGACCACGTCCGCCGCCATCAGCAGCCCCACCGCAGCGCCGGGGTGTCCACCGGGTCGTCCCACAGGCGGAGCATCTCCTCGTCGGCCCGCAACAGGGTCAGCGAGCAGCCGGCCATGTCGAGGGACGTGATGTAGTTGCCGACCAGCGTGCGGGCGACCGCCACGCCCGCGTCACCGAGCAGGCCGGCCACGTCGGCGTAGACGAGGTAGAGCTCCAGCAGCGGGGTTCCGCCCAGGCCGTTGAGGAAGGCGATCACCGGTCCGTCTCCGGCCAGTTCGGCCAGCACCGGGTCGACGAGCAGGCGGGCCAGCTCGCTCGCCGGAGCGAGCTTCCGCCGTTCCCGGCCCGGCTCGCCGTGGATGCCGACGCCGAGCTCGATCTCGTCGTCGGCCAGGCTGAAGGTCGGGTGCCCGACCGCCGGCACGGTGCAGGACGTCAGCGCCAGCCCGATGCTCCGGCCGGCGGCGTTCACGCGCGTGCCGAGGTCGGCCAGGTCGGCGAGGGAGGCGCCCCGCTCGGCGGCCGCGCCGACGATCTTCTCCAGCAGGACGGTGACGCCGACTCCGCGCCGGCCGGCCGTGAAGAGCGAATCCTGGACGGCGACGTCGTCGTCGCTGACGACGGTGCGGATCTCGATGCCGGTCTCCATCGAGACGAGCTCGGCGGCCATCTCGAAGTTCATCACGTCGCCGGTGTAGTTCTTGACGATGTGCAGGACGCCCGCACCGCCGTCGACCGCGCGGGTCGCGGCCACGATCTGATCCGGCACGGGTGAGGTGAAGACCTCGCCGGCACAGGCCGCGTCGAGCATGCCCGGCCCGACGAAGCCGGCGTGCAACGGCTCGTGGCCCGAGCCGCCGCCGGAGACCAGCCCGACCTTGCCCGTCGTCGGCCCGCCGGCACGGGTGACGACCCGGTTCTCGTGATCAACCGCGAGCCGCCCCGCGTGCGCGGCCGCCACGCCCCGCAGGGCGTCGGCAACCACATCGTCAGCTGCGTTGATGAACTTCTTCACTCCTCCATCCTGTCCTGTCCGGCCACCTAACGGTCAGATCCGAACCGGCGCGCCCCGACTCCGGTCCCGACCGGCCGCGCACACTCGACCGGCTGGTGCTCGTTCGGCCAGACTGCCTACGCTCGATCGGCCCGTCCACGTTCGATCCGCTGGCGCACACTCGACCGGCCGCGCACTCGTCCGGCTGGCGGTCGCTTGACCAGACTGCGCACGCTCGATCGGCCCGTCCACGCTCGACCGGCTGGCGCTCGCTCGACCGCCGGCAGGCTCGACCGCTGGCGCAGGCCCGACCACCGGCGCAGGTTCGACCGGGCCGCGTCCGCCCGATCGCGCCCGGGGCCACGTTCAGTCGAGGCGGGCCAGGAACCTCTCGGGGTGGACGAAGACCCGCTCCACCTCACCCCGCCCGATCAGCCGGTCCCGGCCGTCGGCGGCCTCGACGGTCAGTCGCAGCCGACGCCCGTCCTGTTCGATCAGCTCGGCCACGACCTGCACCCGGCCGCCGACCGGCGTGGCCCGCACGTGCTCGATCGCGACCCGGGTGCCGACGCTGGTGGCCTCGTCGTCGTGGGGGAGCGCGTCGGCCACCAGGAGGGTCACCGCCTCGCACCAGGCGACCAGCCGCGGGGTGGCCAGCACGTCCAGGGCGCCGCTGCCGAGCGCGGCTGCGGTGTCCGCCGCGGTGACGACGAACTCACGTCGCGCGGTCTCGCCGCTCACAGCATCTTCTCCAGGGTGTTCAGGTTCCGGTTGGTCGTGACCGGGCGGATCTCGCGCCGCTCGAGCTGCTTGCTGAACGGGGTCTTCAGCGTGGAGCCTTTCGGACAGCGCCAGTAGACGACGGACGATCCCGCGGCCACGTCCTCCTCGCCCAGGGCGGCGGCCAGGTCGTCGGCGATCGACTGGGAGTCGCAGAAGATGGCGTAACGGTGGTGGTCCGCGTCGGCCGGGAAGGGATAGCCGGCGACGATGCCGGCCAACTCGTCGTGGTCGCGGATCAGCACGCGGGCCTGGTAGCCGAAAGTCGCCGACAGCGCCTCTTCGATCCGGGGTCGCAAGGTGTCGGCCGTCTCGGAACTGGTCAGCGTGACGTTGCCGCTCTGCAGGTACGTCTTCACCTCGCTCAGGCCGAGATCCGCCAGGCAGCTGCGCAGCTGCGCCATCGGAACCCGGATGCCGCCGACATTGATACCCCGCAGAAAGACCGCATACCGCATGCTCCCTATCCTGCCTCCGCTTCGAGCCCACCGCCGCCCGGAGTCGCGTTCACCGCACCGTGGGCACGATCCGGATACGCGGGCCGGACTCGACGCCGTCGGCTATCGCTGCACCCAGCTTCCCGGTCGCGGGGAGAGGCGGAGACCGTTGGCCTTGCCGTCGTCCACAGCGCCAGGCGGGGGTCCTTCCGCGCGCACCACGCCGGCCAGTTCGGCGCGGCTGAGAGCCGGGTGATAGAGCCAGCCCTGGGCGGCGCCGGCTCCCAGACCGGTCGCCACCAGGGCGTGCCGCTCGGTCTCGACCCCTTCGACGACGACCTGCAGGCCGAGACCCGCCGCCATGTCCACGATCGCGCGCGCGATGGCCCAGGTCCGCTGGTTCTCCAGATCCACCACCAGCGAGCGATCCAGCTTCAAGGCCTTCACCGGGAACCTGGACAGGTAGCTCAGCGAGGAGTAGCCGGTGCCGAAGTCGTCCAGACAGATCTTCGTGCCCATCCGGGCCAGCTCGTGCAGCGCCGCGATCGCCGGGTCGTCGGGCCGGACGAAGACGCTCTCGGTCACCTCGACGGCCAGCAGGCGCGGCGGTACGCCGAACTCGGCCAGGGTCGCTCGGAACAGCCCGACGTATCCCGGCATCCGCAACTGCAGGGTGGAGACGTTGATCGACATCGACATCTCCCGCTCGACGAATCCGGCGGCGACGATCGCGGCCAGGGACTGGCGCAACAGGTACTCGCCGAGCTCGTTGATCAGCCCGCATTCCTCGGCGACCGGCACGAACTCGGCCGGCGAGACCTCACCCAGCCGGGGATCGTTCCAGCGGGCCAGCGTCTCCGCCCCGATCATCTTCCCGGTGGGAAGGGCGACGATCGGTTGGAACCGCGCCTCGATCCGTTTCGTGGACAACGCCCAGCGCAGGCCCAGTTCGATGTCGACCCGCCGGCGGTGCGCCGCGGCCAGCTTCTCGTCGAACAGCAGGAATCGGTGCGTCGGGTCGCGCTTGATCATCCGCATCGCGGCCCCGGCCTCGGTCAGCAGATCCTGCAGGGCACCCGCACTCACGCCGTCGGACAGCTGTCGCTGGGCGATTCCGATGCTGGCCCCGACGCTGACCTGGGCGTGGTGGGTCTCGTGGGCGGCGAGCTCCAGCAGCTGCAGCAGGCGCTGCGCGAGCTGCACGGCGTCCTTGGCGCCGATGCGGGCGACGACGACGAACTCGTCGCCGCCCACCCGGAACGCCTGGGCGGTGACTCCGGTCGCCTCGCGACGCAGGCAGTCGCCGACCCGGGCCAGCAGGTCGTCGCCGGCGCTGTGGCCGAGCTGGTCGTTGACGTTCTTGAAGCCGTCCAGATCGAGGGTGAGGAGGCTGACCGGCCCGCGATAGTTCTGGCGCAGCGACAGGAACTCCTCGCTGAGCGCGCGGCGGTTGCCCAGTGAGGTGAGCGGATCGTGGTGGGCGAGCGTGGACAGCTGCTGCAGGATGCTGCGCAGCTGATTCGCCCGGATCAGCTCGCGCGCCCACAGCGACAGCATCGCCGTCACGATGAGGGCGACGGACTCGGCTTCGATGCCGGGGTGGCGCACCAGAATGACGAGGGCGTCGAGCGCGAGCACCGTGAACAGGGTCGAGACGATGATGTAGCGGCGGAGCTCCCGCTGGAAGTACGCCCTCTCGCCGATCTCGGGCGGATTCACGCTCAGACGCAGCAGACCGATGATGAGCAGCGGCCAGCCGGCGGTGTAGACCGGGGTGCTGAACCACTCCGAGGTGCTGGTGCCCAGCCACTGGGGTCCGCCGGCGGAGTCCAGCGAATTCAGGACGGTGTTGATGAGGTCGGGCGCGACGATCCCGGCTCCGCCGACGGCGGTGACCAGGAGGTCCCGGCCCGGGTCCCGCAGGATCGTGATGAGGATCATCGCCAGCGTGGTGGTGTCGGCCAGGCACATCGCCAGTTCGCCGGGCTCCATCAGGGACGACCGGGCACTGACGAAGGCCCACAGCAGAAGCGTCGAGACGCTGCCCAGCATCGCCGACTCCAGCGCCAGCCGGATGCCCTGGTAGGGCTCCGGGCTGCGCCGTTGCAGCGTGGCCAGGGCCAGCAGGCAGAACGGCAGGGCGGCCGGCGCGACCAGGTCACCCGGGCCGGGGAACCGGTCCGATCCGGAGAGCAGATTCAGTGCGTTGCCCAGGGCCAGGACGAGGATCGCCACGCCGAACCAGGTCTTGAACATCGCCGGCCGGCCGCCACGGTGACCGGCCCACAGCAACCCGACACCGCCGATCAGGCCCTGGATCCCGAGCACCGGCTGGGTCACCAGCTGCGGAGGGTGGCCACTGGCCATGAGGGCGAAGGCGGCGAGGATCGTGAGCGCACCAATGACCAGGATGGCGGCCTGTAACCGGCCGTGGGCCTGTGTACCTGGCATGAGTCACCCTGCTAGCCCCCCACCCGAGAGGACGCTGTTCGGTTCGTTCGGATCTGATGAACTTACCTGTCAATGGAACGGTAACGCCCAGTGGCCACCGATGGTCACAGATCACCCGGGCATACTCCTACCGGGTGATATCGATACGGATCAGCCAGGGTATGACACCACTTCACTCGCCTTGACGGTGAGCCAGACGGGTTGGCCGACGCTCGGCGTGAGATCGGCGAGAGCGGCCGGCGTGATGTCGACGAGCGCGTCGGGCGTGCCGCGGACCTCCACCCGGACCCGGTCGGTCAGCATCTCCAGGCCGCTGATGTGCCCGTGCACGAGGTTCCGGGCCGAACTGTGGTCCGGTTCGCGCACGTGCAGCGTGATGGACGCGGGCGAGACGGCGACCAGCAATCGCGACCCGGCCCGGGGCCACGGCGCCGCCTCCGGCCCGCTGGCGAGGTCCTCCCCATGTCCCGCGGCGACGAGGGTGCCTCCGCCGTCCAGGTTCACGATGCCGGGCTGTGCCCCGGCCACCCCTTGATAGAGATTGAGGCCGACGAGCCGCGCGACGTAGTCGGTCGCCGGGCGGCGCGCCACCTCGGCCGGGCGTCCCTGCTGGACGATCCGTCCGTGTTCGATGACGACCAGCCGATCGGCCAGCACCATCGCCTCGAGCGGGTCGTGGGTGACCAGCAGGGTCGGCCCCGGCATCTGCTCGCGCAGCGTGCGCTGCAGGGCGCTGCGCACGGCGAGCCGGGTACGGGCGTCGAGGGCGGCCAGCGGCTCGTCCAGCAGGAGGACCTTCGGGTCGGCGGCGAGGGCGCGGGCCACGGCCACCCGCTGCGCCTGCCCTCCGGAGAGCTGGTGGGGACGGCGCGCGGCCAGCTCGGTGAGTTCCAGCAGCCCGAGGATCCGGGCGGCGTGGTCCCGGGCCGGGCGTTTGCGAACGCCACCCGCCCGGCGCGAGTAGGCGACGTTGTCCAGGACGCTGAGGTGGGGGAAGAGCCGGTAGTCCTGGAAGACGACCGGGGCCGACCGGTCATAGGGCGGGACGAACACCCGTGCCGACGGGTCGTCCCAGACCTGCGTGCCCAGGCTGATGCGGCCGGCGGTCAACGGGGTGAGACCGGCGACGGCGCGCAGGGCGGTGGTCTTGCCGGCGCCGTTCGGGCCGATCAGGCCGAGGACCTGCCCGGCCGGAACGTCCACCCGCAACGACAGGGAGAACGAGCCGCGGGCTACGTCCGCGTCGATGTGCAGGGGAGCGCTCACCAGGGACGCATCCAGCGTTCGCGCAGCGTGAGCAGCACGGCGACGGAGACCGCGAGCAGCACCAGGCTGAGCGCGACCGCGGCGGGCGGGTCGTTCTCGAACGCCCGGTAGACGGCGCCCGGCATCGTCTGGGTGACGCCGGGCAGATTGCCGGCGAAGGTGATGGTGGCCCCGAACTCGCCCAGCGCCCGCGCCCAGCACAGCACGCCGCCGGCCAGCACGCTCGGCCCGATCACCGGCAGGGTGATCCGCCAGAACGTGGTGAAACCTCTCGAGCCGAGCGTCGTCGCGGTCTCCTCCAGAGCGGTGCCGGACGTGCGCAGCGCGCCCTCCACGCTCACCACGAGAAACGGCATCGCCACGAAGACCTGTGCCAGCACGACCGCGACCTCGGTGAACGGGATCTGGAACCCGGTCCACTGGTACAGCCACCGGCCGGCGAGACCGTTGCGGCCGTAGGCGAGGAGCAGGGCGACACCGCCGACCACCGGCGGCAGCACCAGCGGCAGCGTGACCAGGGTGCGCACCAGCGGCGTCCAGGCCCGTTCCACCCGGGCGAGGACCCAGGCCATCGGGACGCCGATCAGCATCGCGATCGCGGTGGCGATCGTGGCGGTCACCAGGGACAGCCGAAGCGCATTGAGAACCGTTGTGCTGAGCAGGATCTCAGGCAATTGCCGCCAGGGTGCGAGCACCAGCAGGCCGAGCAGCGGCAGCGCGAGAAAACCGATGCAGATCGCGGCGGCGACGGCCAGCGGCCACGGGGTCCGTGGTCCGACACCGGCCCGCACGTCGGGGGTGCGGGCCGGCTTCGACGGGGAGCCGACGCGATCTGCGGAGGCGGGCCGGGTCGGGCTCACGAGTGGGTCACGGGCTGGCGAACCCGGCGTCCGCCAGCACCTTCAGGCCGTCGTCCGAGCTCACGTAGTCCATGAACGCCTGCGCCACCTCGGGGTTCTTGCTCTCCTTCAGAGTGGCGATCGGGTAGTCGGTCGAGGCATTGACGTCGCTGGGGATCGTCACACCCTCGACCTGGTCGCCGGCGGCCTTGACGTCGGTCACGTAGACCACCGCGGCGTCCACTTCGCCGATGCTCACCTTGGCCAGCGTGGCCTTGACGTCGGGCTCCTCGGTCACCGGCTTCACGGTGATGCCGGCGTTGGTGAAGACCTTCGCGGCGGTCGCGCCGCAGGGCACCTCGGGCTGGCACAGGGCGACCTTGACGGTCGGCTTGGTGAGGTCGGTCAGCTCCTTGACGCCGGCCGGGTTGCCCGCCGGAACCGCGATCTCCATCTCGTTCTTGGCGAAGATCTTGGGGTCGGCCGCGTCGCCCGCGGAGACCACCGAATCCATGTTCTTCGTCGACGCGGAGGCGAACACGTCGGCCGGCGCGCCGCTGCTGATCTGGGTGGCCAGCGCCGAGGAGGCGCCGAAGCTGAAGGTGACGGTGGTGCCGGGGTGATCCTGCTCGAACTGCTTGCCGAGGGTCTGGAAGGAGTCGGTGAGCGAGGCCGCCGCCAGCACGGTGATCTCGCCGCTGAGGCTGCTGCTCGGCGATGCCTCGCCGGTCTCCGATTCGCTGCCGGAGCCGGTTCCGCCGGAGCCGCAGCCGGCCAGCAGGGCAACCATGGCGGTCGCCGCCAGCAGTCGGTTCAGTCGTCTGGTCACAGGTCGTTCCTCTCGATCGTCGATCGGGATGGGTGGGATGGTCCGGATATCTGGGGTCGTTCCGACGGTTCGGTGGATCCGGCCGACAGGTCGGCGGCCGGTGCGGACGGGGCGGCCGCCGCGGTGACCTGACACGTCACGTTCGCGGGATGTCGACCACGACGTTGGTGGCCTTCACACTCGCCACCGCGAGCACACCGGGCTCGAGCCGTAGTTCGTCGGCCGCCTCCCGGCTCATCAGGGAGACGACCCGGTACGGCCCGGCCTGGATCTCCACCTGGGCCATCACGGTGTCCTTGACGACGCGGGTCACCAGGCCGCGGAAGTGGTTTCGCGCCGACTGCGCGATCGCGACGTGCTCCTGGGCGTGAGTCTCGGCGGCCTCGCGCTGCACGAACCTGGCCAGCACCTCGCCCTCGATGACCGTGCGGTTGGATTCGTCCGTCGTGGTCTGCAACCGGCCGGAATCCGCCCAGCGGCGCACGGTGTCGTCGCTGACACCCAGCAACTCCGCGGCTTGTCGGATGCGAAACGTGCTCATGGGCCGGAACTATAGCCGTAGATGAGGGCCTATTCGGCAGCTGCCTCCGCATCTTCGGAATGCATTCGGGTAATTAGAGGAATTGGCGGAGAACGCTATTCGACGATTCCTGTCATCGCGGGCGGGCGGCCACCTCCGGGAGGGCTGAGGGTGCGACGGGACATGACCGCTGTGGTGTCGGTTTCTGGGCGGGATGGCTGGCACGGCGGAGGTCCGCCCTCGTAGCGGAGCTACCTGGGTGTGGCCGACACCGCCGCCAGGCGCCCGCCCGGGAAGCGACCCGCGGTGTTCATCTGCCTGACGGGCCCTTACTGTCGGCCCGGTGACCATGACCACGCTGGTGGAGGAGATCCGGTCGGCGCTGGCCGCCGCCGCGGATGCCGGCCGGGCGCCGGCGATGCAGGCGTACATGAAGTCGGCCATGCCGTTCCGCGGGATCCCGCGCCCGGTCCTACGCCGGACGTTGCGGCCTCTTCTGACCGGCCTTCGGATCGAGTCGGCCCGGGAGCTGGAGGAGACCGTCCGGGAGCTCTACCTGCCGGCCGCCTATCGCGAGGAGCGATACGCCGCGCTGGAACTGCTCGCCGGCCGGGCCGGACGACCCTTCCGCGGCCCGGATCGGGTGCCGCTGCTGCGCGAGCTGATCACCGTGGGCGCCTGGTGGGACCTGGTGGACGAGGTGGCCGGTCACTACCTGGCGGACCTGCACCGTGCCGACCCCGACCGGCTGCGCCCGGTGCTGCTGGAGTGGAGTGGAGACCCGGATCTGTGGCTGCGCAGGTCGTCCATCATCGCCCAGCTGGGCAGCCGGGACGCCACCGACACCGAGGTGCTCACCGTCGTCATCGACCGGAACGCCGCCGACCGGGAGTTCTTCATCCGCAAGGCGATCGGCTGGGCGCTGCGGGAGTACGCGCGCACCGATCCCGACTGGGTGAGACGATTCGTGGCCGAGCGGGAGGAGACGCTGTCCCCACTGTCCAAGCGCGAGGCGCGCAAGCATCTGTGAGACTTGACGGCATGGACAGCGCTTCCGGCAGCGCCACCGTGGTGGCGAGTGACCATGAGGCCGCTGGCCTGGCCGCGCACCTGCTGGATCGGCATCGCCGGCTGCCCTGCGTCGTGGTGACGACATCGTCCGGCAGGTCTGTTCCGGCCATCGACGCCGGTGACATCGCCGCCGACGTCGAGGGGCTGGCCGAGGTCTACGTGCTTCCGACGGGGGCGCCCTCGTGGGAGTTCTCGCGGCATCTGCCCGAGGGCACCCAGGTGTACGGGGGTGCCGCGCGGGTCTATCCGGTCGGCATCGCCTGGACGGCGAACCGCGAGCTCTCCCCGCTGCGTTTCGTGTTCTCGGAGACGGATGCCGAACGTGTCGCGACCGAGCTCGTCAGCGACGCCCTGACGATGGCTCACGCGGCGGGCATCCTGCAGGCGCGTGGCTCGACCACCCGGCAGGCGAGCGGAACCGTCAAGGGGATGGTCGGCGGCCGCGCGCTGGTGGACGTCGCCGGCGGCGGCTGGTTCCCCGCGGTCGTGTGGCCCGAGCTGACCGCGAAGGACGTACCGGCGGAGCGGCTGTTCGTCACCGGCATGACCGTGTCCGGGGTGCTGGACGAGACGCTCAACCGGCTGGACGTCTCCGGCATGAAGTCCGTTGCGGGTGAGGTCCTGAGCCCCTACCGCGCGGGATCGATGGTCCTGGGCCGGGTCGCGTCCGTGGAGCGGGAGCGGGTCAAGGTCGAGCTGCTACCCGGCTTCGCGGTGACCGTGCAGGCTGTGGACGTCACCGGCGACGCAGGCTCCGACCTGCGCTCGCTGCTGACGGCGGGCGAGACGGTGACCGCGGTCGTGGTTCGCAACGGCGCCTCGACCGCGCGGGACTGGCGGCTGCGCGTGACCGAACCCGAGGACGAGTCGCACGTGCTGCCCGCGGCCTCGGTGCTGCCGGGCGGGCCGCCCTGGCTGCTGCTGCCCCGACCGGAGCCGGCCGAGCCGGAGGAGACGTCCGGCGACGAGGCCCCCGCGGTGCTGCCGACGCCGGCCGCGGCGACGACCGGGGCGCCGGAGCCGGTTCCGGGCGTCGCGCCGGAGGTTGTCGCCGGCTTGACCCAGGAGATCGCCGACCTGCGGGCGATGGTGGCCAGGCTGCAGCAGGCGAACGACCAGGCCGAGCGGCGGCAGGGGGCGTTGAAGACGGAGTTGCGCAAGAGTCAGGACCGGGCCCGTCGCGCCGAACGCGAACTGCACGAGCAACGGGCCACGCTCGGTCAGATCACCGACACTCTCTTCGCCGACCCGGAGGAGCAGTTCAGGTTCGACGTCTATCTCGCCTGGGCCCGACGGACGACGGCGCAGGACAAGCTGGAACATCCGATGGCCGACTATCGGCTCGGGCCGGAGTTCCTGGCGACCCTGGAGGCCGTGCAGGGCGTCGACCGGAGCAAGGTCGTCGATGTTGCGGCGGACGTGGTCAGTGGGCGCGTGCATTCCGTCGCCGCCCGTCAGACCCACCAGTTGCGCAGTGGCAGCGGTGGGGACGACCCGTTCGTGGTCGGCGCCTCCGGCGCCACCTGCTGGCGAGTGTCGTTGCAGCACAAGACGGCACAGGCCCGCCGGATGCACTACTGGCACCACCCGGACGGCTCGATCGAGTTGTCGTCCATTCGACTTCACGACGACTTCCGGCCCTGATCGGCCTCTCGGCGAATGTCCAGGCACACAGAACAGGAGGTGAGAGGCAGGTGAGTCCCTGTCCCGGTTGCGGTCATCCGGACGTCGAGGGGGCGGCCGGCGCGAATCCGCGACTGACGGCCTCGCCGTCCTGCTGGTCGGCCTTCGGTGACCTGGCCGCGTCGACCTTGGGAACTCCCGATCCCTCGTTCGTCCACCAGACCGCCGTGGACGCGTACGGGGCTCAGCACTGCCCGCCGGCCGCGGACCGCATGCTCTCCTTTGCCCTGCTCGGTCTGTATCTGGTGCTGGAACTGGACCGGACCGGCGCGCACGTTCAGCAGGTCCACACACGGTTGGCCCGGCTTCGACACCCGTTGCCCACGTTGGACGTCCAGCCGGCCTGGACGGCCGGCACCGCGGCCGAGGTGGTCGGCGTCGTCGGCTCGCTCGGTCTGAAGACCGCCGTCCATGCCTGGGCGGAACGGGTGTGGGTGGCCTACGAACCTCAGCAGGAGCGCATTCGCGAGTGGAGTCGGACCTGGCCGTCCGCGGTCTGGCGTGCCTGACAGCTGCCCACCCGACTGAGACGCGATCACGAGCCGGTCGTGAGCGGGGATATCCGGGCGGGGGGTGGCCGCACGCCGGGTGTCCCGTCGCGTCCGGAGGGCATCCGATCGACCGTTGCCATAATTGCTTATTATTGCCATGCTTCGACGATGGACCGTCTCGTCGACAGGAATCTCACCGCCACCGTCTTCGCGCCGCAGGCGCAGGATCCGTCGCTGCCGCCGCGCGTGCGCACGGTGATCGTCGGCGGGGGCATCATCGGGGCCAGCACCGCCTATCACCTGGCAGAGCGGGGAGAGACCGAGGTGCTGTTGCTCGAGCGCAATCTCGTCGGCAGCGGAACAACCTGGCACGCAGCCGGTTTGACATCGGGTGTGCGCAGCACGCCGGCACTGACCCAACTGGCCGCGTACGGGATCGAGACCTACCGGTGGCTGGGCGAGGAGTCGGGAATGGATGTCGGCTTCACCCCGTCTGGGTCCCTCCTGCTGGCCCGCACGGCCGGTCGGATGGACGAGCTGCGCTACACGGCCGGGGTGGCCCGGCAGCTGGGCATCCCGGCGAGGTCCGTCACCGCGCAGGAGATCGGCACGCTCTGGCCGCTGGCCGCCACCGACGGGCTGCTCGGAGGTCTGCATCAGCCCGGGGACGGCCACGTCAACCCCGGGCACGCCGCCCTCGCCTTCGCCAAGCTCGCGCACGAACGCGGGGTGACGATCCGGGAGAACGTCGACGTCACGGCGATCCGGCAGGACGAGGGCGTCGCGATCGGCGTCGAGACGAGTCTGGGCGTGGTGTGCTGCGAGCGGGTCGTCCTGGCGGCCGGCCTGTGGAGCCGGGATCTGGCCGCCGGCTGCGGCGTGAGCCTGCCCGTCTACGCCGCCAAACACGTCCATGTGCGTACCGAACCGGTGCCGGGGGTCCACTCGTCCCTGCCGATCCTGCGGGATCTGGACGGCTACTTCTACCTGCGATCGGAGAACGGGCACCTGCTCGTGGGCGCCTTCGAGCCGGACGGGCTGCCCCGCCGGGTCGACGAGATCGGCGCGGCCGGGTTCGCCGAGTTCCCCGCCGACTGGCAGCACTTCGGCCCGGTGCGGCGCAACGCCGAGGAACGCGTGCCGCTTCTGCGCGAGATCGCCTACGACCGGTTCCTCAACGCGCCCGAGGCCTTCACTCCGGACGGCAACTTCTGCCTCGGC
Source organism: Actinomycetales bacterium (assembly GCA_039812305.1). Taxonomy (GTDB): domain Bacteria; phylum Actinomycetota; class Actinomycetes; order Actinomycetales; family CAWJMD01; genus JBDIAG01. The sequence continues at coordinate 15,443 of JBDIAG010000018.1, forward strand.
GAGACCGTGGAGGTCGAGAACCTCTTCGTCGCAGCCGGATTCAACTCCCAGGGGATCATCTTCGGGCCTGGCGCGGGCAAGGCGCTCGCGGCCTGGTTGACCACCGGCAGCCCGGATTTCGACGCCTCCGCCGTGGACGTGAACCGGTTCGCCCGGGTGCAGAGCAATCGGCGGTACCTGCATGCCCGCACACGGGAGGCGCTGGGCCGGTTGTATGCCATGCATTGGCCGCAGGTGCAGCCGACCACCGCCCGGGGGCTCCGGCGCACCCCGCTGCACGAGCGGCTGGCCGCGGCCAACGCCTGCTTCGGCGAGACCACCGGGTGGGAGCGGGCGAACTGGTTCGCCCCCGCCGGCGTCGAGCCCCGCTACGAGTACAGCTATGGCCGGCAGAACTGGTTCGACGCCGTGGGGGAGGAGCATCGGGCCGCCAGACAGGCCGTCGCGCTGTTCGACCTCAGCTCGTTCGCCAAGGTCGAGGTCGCCGGCCCGGAGGCCCTGGCGGTCCTGCAGCGGTTCTGCACCGCCGACGTCGACCTGCCGGTCGGCCGGGTGCGCTACACGCTGATGCTCAACCGGGGCGGTGGAATCGACCTGGACGGGACGGTGCTCCGCCTGGCGCCCGACCGGTTCTGGGTGATCACGCCGGCCGCCACGCAGCACAAGACCCTCGGCCTGCTGCGCCGGCTGGTCCGCGGACGCGCCGCCGCGGTCTTCGACGCCACCGCGGGATACGCCACGATCGGCGTGATGGGGCCGCGCAGCCGGCAACTGCTGCAGCGCATCTCCGGCGAGGACTGGTCGAACCGGGCCCAGCCGTACACCCATGCCCGCGAGGTGGAGGTCGCCGACGTCCGTGCCCTGTCCGTGCGGGTGAGCTTCGTCGGAGAGCTCGGCTACGAGCTGTACCCGAGCGCCGACCAGGCGGTCAACGTCTTCGACGCCCTGGTCGAGGCCGGCGGCGATCTCGGCCTGCGTCTCGCCGGCTACCACGCGCTCGACTCGTTGCGCAGCGAGAAGGGCTACCGGCATCTCGGCCACGACATCGGCCCGGCGGACGACCCCCATGAGGCCGGGCTGGGCTTCACCGTGTCGACGCGCAAGCCGGTGGAGTTCGTCGGTCGCGACGCCGTCGAACGACGGGCGGCGGCCCCGCGTCGGCGCCGCACGGTCCACCTGGCCCTGCGCGACCCGGAGCCGGTCCTCGTCCACGACGAGACGATCCGGTGCGACGGCCGCATCGTCGGGCGGGTCACCAGTGGCAGCTACGGCTACACCCTCGGCCGTGCGTGCGGAATCGGGTCGGTCGCTGTCGAGGCCCCCGGGGACGGGACCTACACCGTCGACTGCGGCGGTGCCGAGTACGCGGCGGACGTGTCCTCCCGGCCGTTCT
>JBDIAG010000019.1:0-16555 GCA_039812305.1 Actinomycetales bacterium
CCATGGCGACGACGAGTCGGCCTGCGTCATAGCCGATCGGAAGCACGTTGTGTCGTCTGCACACTGCCGCCGGCAGCTTCGCCACCGCGGTCGCGTCCACGGGCGCCTCGGCGAGGTCCACGAAGCCAAGGCCTATCTGCTCTGCCAGAGCAGCAACCAGTTGACTCTCGGTCAGGAGCCCCTGATCGACGAGCACGGCACCGAGGGGACGACCCTCGAGCTCATGGATCTCAAACGCCGTGACGAGCTGATCCTCCGTGACGAGGCCGTCCTCGAGGAGGATGTCGACGAACTGGCGCACACCGGTGCTCATTCGGTCCGCTCGCTGGTTCGCATGCAGGACGTATCGGATCACTTCCGGGCAGGCTTGAACCTACCTTCGCCAACATGTAGCTTTGTCGCCTTTGGCCGGTCAAGGCGGGTAAAGGTGACGGCTCTCGCCGCCGATCCCAGCATGCATGCAGCCACTACAGGCCTCTGAGCCGGCACGTCCTCGACTGAGCCGGCCCGGAGTCGTCCCTGTCATTCTGCTTGTCTGCTCGACCTCTTTGATGACGCTTGCCTTGGTCGGTCATAGTGGCCCACTGATGCTCGTCGGGCTAGTACTCGTGACGGCCGCTCCCCTCACCCGCGTCCTACCCGCTGACATCGCGCTCCCGGTGGCCGCGGGAAGCTCGCTGCTCCTGACAACCACTCTCGGACTTGTCGGCGCCAGCCTCCAGACGCCCGTGCTATCTACATGGAGCAGTCCACTCCTCCTCATCTGGGTCACATCCACCGTGATCCTTACGGGCGTGCAGACTACGAGAGGTGGCCGCTTCGCTTCTCGACCGCTTGCGTGGTCCCGCCAAACCACACTCTGGCGAGCTGCGGCTTATGCGCCAGCATTCCTTGCTCTAGTGGCGGCGGTATTCAATGGAATCAGTCTGCCGGTGGCATCGCGCTGGTTCGCAATCATTGTCGACAATGTAAACCATGCGAGCGCGGTCCGGGCAATTCGGACGACCGGAGTGCTCGATTACGCCGGAGACAAATATCCACGAGGGCTCCATGCGCTCCTCGCTTTCAGCTACAACGCCGTCGACGCCCCCACAGACTTATCGGATCAGATTACCGCTGGAGCGGCCGTTCCGTGGATCTGTCTTGCCCTGTTCATCGCTTGCATTACTGCGTTGACGATCAGAACCGCTGCAGCGCGCAGCATCGCAGCCGCCGTGCTCTGTACATACGCAAGTGTCGCGCTGCTACTGGTTTCGCCCGAGTTCGTATACCAGTTCGTACTCTATGGAGCTTCACCAAGCCTTCTCGCCCTCTCACTCCTGACGGTGCCTATCCTTCTGGTCAGTATCTATCCCCCGCACAGCCGCGTCGTACTTTGGAGCATCCCACTTATAGCTGCATGCCTGGCGCATCTCTGGCCAGCACTTATAGCAGCACCCGCACTCGCCGGGATCGTGGCCAGCTGGCGCCTGTGGGCACACCTGCGCAGCTTCAGAACCTGGCTTCTCCGTATGCTCGCACTCCTACTCCCGAGCCTCTCCGCCGTACTATTGGCATGGCCCGTGCTCCATGCGCTCGGACAGGGCGGCGGCATCGGCGCAGTCGCGGCCCTACCCGGCCGGCCAGAAATACCCCAACTGCCCGTGATTCTCGTTTCGGCAATAGGGATAGCTTGGCTGATCGTTAGGGCTGCACGACGTGACCCGCTAGCAGTGACTTGGCTAAGCACTGTTTTCGGGATCCTGCTGATGGCGTCAATTCTACTGATAAGCAGTGGAAATCCAACGGATCTCGCTCAGTGGTACCCGATCAAGGGCGCCTGGTTCATAGTCGGACTGTCTTTGCCTGCGGGACCCATGGGTATCGTGGCAGGTGTGCGCAGCATCTACACGCTGCTGCAAACTCGAGCACACAAATTCGCCCGGTCGATAGCTGCAGTGCTCGCCGCCTGCATGGCATTCTCTCTACTTCTTATCAATGGCGTCTCAGTATGGTCGATGATCATGTGGCCCGCCATATCGATCCCGTTCGAATCGACAAGGGACACCCGCGCGAGCGAAGAGAACCCTGGCGGACTGGCTCCGATCTCTGCCGCCGAGAAGAGTCAGCGCACAATCTACACGGCGCTGAACTACGGAACGAAGTACCGACCCGCTACGACTGTACCTGTCGCGGTGGGCTACGACCCCATCGTAGACAAACGCTCATCGAGACTCACGGCCGCCTTCATCGCCCTCGAAACGGGACAAATCACTACGAGCGGCGATCTGGCGAGTATCTGCGACCAGGTAGAGGCAGTAGCTTCTGACGGAGGTAGTGCGGTTGTCATCACAGCGATCCCGTGGGAGACCTTGCATACGCTGGCCGCAGATCAGGGCTGTCCGGAGGTTCCGATCCATCAGATCGACTGGCCAGTCAACGAGGCCAATCTCGACGTGGCCGTAGAACAGGTACGGCGCCAAAAGGAAAGTGCCCGCTGACACAAGGTGCGGCAGACGGATGGATGCCGGCCACAAACTCGTCGGTCGCCGTTCAAGAAGTTTCTCCTCGTGCCGATGACCAACTAGGCAACCGTGCACCAGGAGGACGCGTCTCGATGACAATCGCACCGAACGTGGAACCGGCACGACCGTTGGTCGTGATACCCGCCTGGAATGAGGCACTTTGCGTCGCAGACACGATCACCGAGGTCCTCACTGAGCTTCCAAACGTCACGGTACTCGTCGTGGATGACGGCTCCACGGACCGAACAAGCGCCGTTTCACGTCACGCGGGGGCCCTCGTCATCCGACTACCGTTCAACGTCGGTGTGGGAGGCGCCATGCGTGTGGGATTCCGCTATGCGTTGGACCACGGATATGACGCCGTAGTTCAGGTCGATGCGGACGGCCAGCACTCGGCCACAGACGTGCGCACACTGCTCCGAGGGCTCTCTACGCATGATCTTGTGGTCGGCAATCGCTTCTCGTGCAGCGCGTACCCCGTTTCCGGTCCGCGCAGATGGGCAATGAGCTTCCTGTCCAACGCGATAAGTCTCTTGGCCGGTCATGAGATATCCGACACGACCTCCGGAATGCGTGCCACCGGTAGCCGGCTCTTGCCGCTGTATGCCCAGTGCTACCCCGCGGAGTACCTCGGCGATACCGTCGAAGCACTGGTCATTGCCATCCGCTCCGGCTTCCGGGTCGGCCAGGTGCCGGTTACGATGCGGCAGCGACGCGCAGGGATCCCAAGCCATTCCGCTCGCAAGGCGGCCATTTACCTTGTCCGCGCGCTTTTCGTCCTCTCTCTGTCGATGCTACGCCGTTGGCCGGTCCCTCCCCCAGCACCATTTACGCAAGGGCGAATCGCATGACTCTTCTGCCGTCAGGTCAACAGGTCTTGGCCTTGGCCACAGCCGCGTTGGTGATCGGTTTCGTGATTGAGCTTCTCCGTCGACGACAGCTCCGCGAGAAGTACGCGATTCTGTGGCTCTTCGTCGGGTCTGTCGTCGGGCTGCTCTCAGTCTTCCCGCGACTATTGACGTGGGCAGCTGGCACGGCCGATGTTGAAGTTCCAACCAATCTGCTCTTCTTTCTTGCCATCGTGCTGCTTCTCAGCGTTGCCATGCATCTTTCTTGGGAGTCCAGCCGACACGAAGAGCGAACCCGGGTACTAGCCGAAGAGGTCGCGCTCCTCAGGGGAGAGCTCGAGGATCTCAAAGCCATCGGTGAGGCTAAGTCTGGGCGAGAAACAGAAATGATAGTTCAATGGCAGCCATCGAAATAGTGATCCCCTACTACAAGGGGGGCGACTACATCGCTGAGACTCTCACGAGTGTGTGCCAACAGTCCGACGAGGACTGGCTCTGTACCATTATTGACGACGCCTCGCCGGATGATCACACGGTGCACAACCTGGTAGCCGACATACAAGATCCGCGTATCAGATATCTCAGGCATGAAACGAATCTCGGCATTTCATCCACGTTTCAGCATGGTCTGTCCTGCGCCCGCACGAAGTGGGTCACGCTCCTAGGTCAGGATGATCGCCTGCTGCCGAACTACGTCGACGTGATCAACCGCGCAACCACGCATGAGAATCTCGACACGACGATGATCCAACCCGGAGTTAGGGTGATTGGACCAGACGGGCAACCCGCATCACCGCTGGCCGACAAAGTAAAGTCGCTCCTGAGGCTTCGGCCTGGCGTCCACTATGGTGAGTGGCTGGCTATCAGCCTGCTGCTGGGAGACTGGCTCTACTTCCCCTCCATCGCCTGGAAGGTCTCGGCTGCGACGAAGCACGGCTTCGCAGCCGATCTCGGTATGACCATGGATCTCGATCACATCCTCTCTCAAATCGCTGAGGGGAACCGACTTCTGGTAGTTGATGACCTTTGCTTCGAGTACCGCCGACACTCAGCCAGTGAGTCCTCTCAGGCCGTGCATGATTACCGCTTCTGCGAGGAGAGGGACCTCCACTCCATGTGGGCACAGAAGTACGGACAACGAGGATGGCGTCTTGCAGCTTTGGCTTCTCGGTGCCGCCCATCCAGCCGACTCCATCGCTTGCAGCACGATCTTGTATCGTTCATCCCCCGTGGCCTCCTCAACGGGCAAGCGTCTGCCACGACGTCTCACGACGTTCGTCAGAGGGAACTTGTAGTTCGCTCACATCATCCTGCGGGCGGGTCTACTAAGCAATCAAACGCGAGGATGGCTTTGAAAGGAGTCGTCCGGCGTGAATCACACTGAAATGGAGCTACTATGTGGTTCCAGCGAGTCGCAGTCCGCTATACGACGCCCTCTCCGAGACCCATCCATGGCCAATCAGCGTGAGCAACATCGCAAGGCTGAGGCACTTGGAGTAGTCGTGGTTCTGTATGAAAGAGGGCCTCGAGACGCAGAAGCCGTTGTTTCCCTGTCGAGCATTTTGGCGGCGGACGATGCCGTACGAGAACGCATCTTCCCTATGATCTATGACAATTCGCCGACCGCTGACGTTTCGTATGGCAGCTGGGTCCATTCCGGCGACACGACCAATCCAGGATTGGCGACAGCCTACAATTGGGCCGTGGACCAGGCCAAGGCAGCCGGATGTGAATGGTTGATGCTCCTGGATCAAGACACCACAGTCACGCGTGAGTTCGTTCTAGAAGTACTATACGGCGTGAGCCACTCGAGCGTCGCATCTGTTCTGGTGCCACGGTTGAGCCACACTGGCCGCGTCTTTTCCCCCCACCGTCCGATAAGACTAGTGCCGAAAGCAGTAACCGCCTGTGGGATGGTCCAGTCTGAGGTGTGTGCCTTCAACTCGGGTATGACAATCCGCCTCGACGCCCTCGACGAGATCGGCGGCTTCGATGAGAGCTTTCCGCTGGACTATCTCGATCACGCAATGCTTTACCGATTGCAGCGAACTGGTCATCAAGTCAGCATTTTGAAGTCAGAACTGTTCCACGAATTTTCTCTCGACCCAAGGAGCAAGAGAGTCTCCGCTGAGCGATATCGATCCGCCTTGGCCGCCGAGCGGCGATTCTATCGAATTCACCACCAGCGGTCCGCCCGGTGGTGGCAAAGCGCGAGAGCAGAGCTCAGATTGGCGCACAACCTCGTGTGGCGGCGCGATCTCACGCTGGTACGGCTGGATCTGAGGTTTATGACCCACCGCCGAGTGGTCCTTTGAGAAGGATCGTCATGCGATTCCGAGTCGGCAAGGAGGACGGTCGCCTGCTGCGGACTGGCGTACCCACCATCATTGGGAACCTGCTTCCTGGCCTTATTCCACTTGTAGCGATTAACCATCTTTCTACTGCTGACTACGCGATCTTCGCACTGCTCACAACGATGATGGCGGCCGCAGGGATGCTGGACCTCGGCGCCGCACCGTTCATATTGTCGCAAGGCTACGGTAGAAGCGTTTGTCGTGCGGTCCTTATCAGGGCACTCATCATGGCGGGATCTGGCGCACTTCTTGTCTTAATGGCGGCTGTCGCTCTGAGTCCCTTCGTGACGGGTTCCTCGACAGATTCTGGAAACACGAGTCTCACGCCTCTTTTCGCGTTTATGGGAATAGCACTCGCCGGCCGTTCATGGTTGACAGTGTGCGGCACGGTGTTGCAGGTGTCGATGAATTTCAACAAGCGAACTTTCATCACCATCGGTCAGCCGGTGGTTCAGGTAGTGTTGACCTGGTTGCTCCTACGTCAGGGGCGGGGTCCGTATGCTATTCCCATGGGTCTCGCACTCTCAGTCTTGATATTTCTTATCTTCGCCGGGCTTGCAATGCGACACCCCAGTCTTATCACGGTATGCACGCATCGCCACAGCGCGGCACGGTTCTCCGCCGGGCGAACAAGCGCCGTCGCGATGGGGATAGTTCTGTCGCAAAGTGACCGCTGGATCCTTTCTTCAATGCATGACTGGAACTTTGTCGCACAGTTCGACCTAGCTAATAAGATCGGCCTGCTGCCTATCGTGTTTGTGATGAGCTTGTTCGGCGGACTGGTAGCCGAAGCTCGAACAAGCCCGGAACACCAATTGGGCACTCTAGCCCGTCGATCGATACTCCGGTCAGTAGTAATGATGGGTTTCGGCTGGTTTGGGGCGATAGGTGGAGCGCTACTGCTGGCGCGTCTCGGAGTAATTTCCCCAAACATGGTCTTTTGGTATTCATTGGTTGCTACTCTTGCATGGTCTACAGTCAATGTGATAACAGGCCCTGCGACGCTGCTTCTCACTGGGATGGGAAGGCCTGCAGCGGAATTGGTATACCTGGTTCCCGCGGTCTTGACGGCGTCTGGGGGATGGGCTCTTGCCATTCATCTGAATGACCCGCGACTAGTGGTCGTCGCTGAGCTAACAGCCGTTGTGGTTTGGTCGCTCATATTCGTCGTCTACGCTTTGGCACGGATAGATAGAATCGCATCCTCCGGAGGATTAGCGGAGACGGGGCCAAAGGCGCTTTCGTCGAATTCGACATTGACGGATGCGATCTCCGTGCGCGGGTCGGGTGACATGTAACACCTGGGGTTAGTTTCACTCCGCATTGGGTCTGCCGTGCCGCGTCACGCCCACTCACCAGTGGGACCTGGTTCGACCCGCGCAGAAGGTTGTCCCTTCGTGACCTCCTGCCAGATCGAGCACAACCCACTGCCGCTCATCCCGTCCGTCTCGGCCGGTCGTATGAGCGAAGCCCGGCTGACGGTCTATACCCCATCCGACAAACTGCTAGCCACCCTGGTCAGGCCGAGGATAGGTCATGAGATCTCCCGAAGAAATGCGGCCATCTCGGAGTTGAACTCGTCCGGCTTCTGTGTGTTGAGTTCGTGTCCACCGCCAGCGATGATGCGCAGCCGAGCGTTCGGAATGCCGGCCTGGAGGGCGCGGGCGGCGGGCAGGTTCGCGATGTCCTTCGATCCGCACAGGACGAGCGTCGGAACCTGGATGCGCGAAAGATGCGGCCGGAAGTCAATGTTGGCGACCTCGGCGAGCACGGCCAGCATCCGCTGCTTGCTCGTACCATCGCCCGCCACGAGGCGTGTGGGGAGCACGCGTATGAGCGCGGATTGCAGCATCATGAGTGCCCGCGGCGGATGCACCTGTCCACCCGAAAGCACCAAGGATGCAACGCGCTCGGGATACTCGATGGCGATCTGCACGGCGATCATCGCTCCCAACGACAACCCGCAGAGGTGCACCTTCTCGGATCGTCCCTGATCGAACTCACTGATCACCACGGCGGCAGCGGAGGCGAGAGTGAAGACGCTCTCATCCCCGTTCACGAGACCTCGGATCTGGGGCGCGACGCCGGTGTATCCCTCCGGTAGGGCCGCAATCTGGGCGTCCCACGAATTGGGCCCGACGCCGATCCCGTGAAGAAACACCACCTGCTCTTGAGCGACCACTTCGCCAGGCTAGCGAGGCCCGCATGGACATCCGCGGACGGCCTCCCACACATTCAAGACTGGCGTTCACCGTGTCGAGCAACCTAGAGAGCACGTCTGAAAGAGGGGGGCGGACGCACGGTGCAGGCTGGCATACCCTCCCCGTTCATCCGATCGCAGGCGTCGTCTGAGCGTCAGGCGCTGGGACGCCCCGCCCGACTGGCCGTGCTCATCGATGCGGACACGCACATCCCTCGTCGGTCGATGCGGTCCTGGCCGAGGCGTCCACGAGGGGACGGGCGCAGGTCACGCGCGCCTACGGCGATTGGATGAGCACTCATCTCAGGCACTGGAAGGATCCGCTGCTCGAGCACGGGATTCAGCCGTGCAGGCGTCCGCGTACACGTCCGGCAAGAACGCCACCGACATCGCGATCGTCATCGACGCGATGGACCTCCTGCACTCCGGACGCTTCGACGGCTTCTGCCTCGTCTCCAGCGACAGCGACTTCACCGGGCTGGCGATCCGCCTACGTGCGTCGGGCATGACCGTGTACGGATTCGGTGAGACCAAGACACCCACAGCCTTCGTCGCGGCCTGCGACACGTTCTTGTACATCGAGAGTCCCCAGTCCGGGACTGCCGCGGCGGCCCAGGTGTGGTCGCTGCCCAGGCAGTCCGCCGCGTCCACGTCGAGGACGCATCCAGCCACGCCCGACTGCGGCGGAACGCTGAAGGTGGCCCGGTCCGGCGGGACGCCGGAGCCGGCCGCAGCGGCACCCGCATCGAAGAGCACAGCGTCCGCCGCCACGAAGGAGACGGTCACAAAGGGGGCGAACGCAACGTCCGTCGCCACGACGGCGGCCAAGCGCGTGGCGAAGCCGATTTCGACGCCTCCGGCGCGCGCCGCCGCCGCCGCCCTGAAGTCGAACACGGTCTTGGTCTCCCGGCTCCGACAGGCGGTGGCCGCTGCCGCGGGCCAGGACGGTTGGGCGTCGCTCTCGGCCGTCGGAACTGTCCTGTCCAAGTCTCCCAGGGTGAGCGCGAGTACCCACGGGTACGCAAAGCTCAGCGACTTCCTCGCCGCCACGACCCTCTTCGACCTGGAGCAACGAAGCGTCGGCAAGAACAAGGGAAAGGCCATGTGCGTCCGCGACAAGCGTCATCCGCGCACCTGAACCGAGGTCTGGCGGTCATGGGAGCCGATCCGGGTCCGCGGCGGGGCTGGTCGACCCTGATCCGGCCCCGATGGGTGATGTGCTCACGGCGATCTTCCGGTAGCGCCTGCCAGGCACTGCTCGATACCACTGGTGCAATTTCGGCCTCCACGGCCCTGAAACTCATTGTCAGTGGTCGGTCATAGTGTGCGCGGCATGACAGAGCATCCAGACACATCCGGGCCGGAACCGTCGGTTGGGCCGGGCCGGCACGATTCGACAGCATCCGGGCCAGAACCGGGGCCAGAACCGGAGCAGGGGTCGGGGACGCGGGCGGTGGCGCATGCGCATGACCGGTACTTCCGGGCGGCCGTGACCCGACGTCAGGCCGAGCAAGCGGCGTTGGTGGCCACGATGTTTCCCCGGCTTGCGGCCCGCCTGGAACCCGACTCGTTCGAGGTCGAACCCGGCAGCTACATCGACCCGCACCTGCGCGAACGGCAGTCCGACATACTCCTCCGCGCTCGCCTGGCCGGCCGCGACATCCTGATCTACCTGCTCATCGAACACCAGCGCAGCGTCGACCAGCTCATGGCCTGGCGCATCCTCGGCTACCAGATGAGGATCTGGGACCGGTACGTGTCCCGACACCCGGGCACCACCCGGATCCCGGCCATCCTGCCCACCGTCATCTACCAGGGCGATCGCCCCTGGACCGCCGCCACCGACATCGCCGACCTCATCGACCTCACCGACACCGACAACCCCGACACCGACACCGACAACCTCGACCCCGGCAACCTCGACCCGGGCGACCTCGACCCGGACACGGCCAGCGACGTGAAGGCCTACCTACCCCGCGCCCGGTACCGTCTCGACGACCTCACCCGCATCGACATAGACACGCTGCGGGCCCGGCCGCTGACCCCACGCCTACGCCTGACCCTGACCCTGCTCAAGACCGCCCCCGGCAACGACCAGATCGCCGACCTGCTCGACGGCGACCTGTTCGCTGACCTGGCCGCCGTCCACGACGAGCCCGAAGGACTCGATCACCTCATCGCCACAGTGACGTACATTATGAATGTCGCCGATGTCGCACCCGACCAACTCACCCCGGTCTTCACCCGACTCGGGCACGACGCCCAGGAGGCACTCATGACAACCGCAGAACGACTCCGAACCGAAGGCCGAATCGAAGGCGAAGCCCGCGGCCAGGTCAAGGGGCAGGCCACCACCCTGCTGCGCCAGTTGGCGATCAAGTTCGGCCCACTACCCGAGGGCATCGAGGCCCGCGTCCGGGCCGCCACCCCCACCGAACTCGACACCTGGACCGAACGCATCCTCACCGCCACCACCCTCACCGACACCCTCGACTGACACCCACCGGCTCACAACCCGCGCCCGGCGATCACCGCCGGGCACGGCGGTGGAGGCGAATGGTTTGCTGAGGCGCAGGGCAGCAGATCGCTGTCGAGTCATGCCTGCTCGACCATCGCTCACATTGACACTGGAGCGTCAAGCGTGGTCTGGCGCATACTCCAGGACCCCGGCCTGGCGGGTCTCCTTGTGGTCTGGCATATCAGCCAAGCGACGGTGGCGGCCACGAGACGACGACCCCTGTCCCGCACCTCGGGCCCGCCACTATGACGTCCATCCCTCCCCCAGGAAGTCTGGGGCCGTGCCGGTTTGGACGACGGTCAGTGTTCCAGTGCTGCGGGTGAGCGCCACGTACGCCGTGGTGAGGCCGTCCGCGGCCGCGATCCGGCTCGGTGCGTGGACGAGGACGTGATCGAACTCCAATCCCTTCGCAGCCACCGGAGCCAGCACGACCAGTCTCTGACGCAGGTCGTCGTCCGCCGCGACGACGCCGCGGCTGTCGAGCACGCGACGGACCTCGTCCGGATCGGGGGTGATGATCGCGTGCTGGCCCTCGGCGTCCGAACGTTCGAGCCAGCCGACGATCTGCGCGAGTTCGTCGACTTCCCCCGCGATGAGTTCGGGTTGCCGGCCGCTGACGCGGATGGCGTCGATCCGCCTCGCCTGTGGACGCAACGTGCGGAGCAAGGGCTCGACGGCGTCCACGAGTTCGCGCGGAGATCGGTAGCAGACCGTCAGTTCGACCAGCCGCTGATTGCCGCCGAGCTCGGTGAGCCGCTCCTGCCAGGACGCGGTCTCGGCGCCCCGGGCGCTCGTCTGCGCGATGTCGCCGACGATGGTCATCGACTTCGTCGGGCAGTGTCGCGCAACCATCCGCCATTGCATCGGGCTGAGTTCCTGCGCTTCGTCGACGATGACGTGGCCGTAGGTCCAGGTGCGGTCTGCGAGCGCACGTTCGGCCAGGCCCCGATGGTCGGCCGCGGCGTTCTGTTCGGCCAGCATCTCGGCCGACATCCAGCCCCGGAGAGAGGGATTCGCCTGCAGTACCTGCTGGGCGAAGGCCAGCTCCCGCCGGCGCTGCAACTCCCCCGCGGCCAGCGCCGCCGACTCGTCACTGCCGAGCAGTTCGGCCGCCTCGTCGAGCAGCGGGATGTGCGCGTCGGTCCAGGCGGACGTCGCGTCGGCGAGCAGCGTCCGCTCCTCGGCGGTGAGGTGCGCGGCCGTGTCGTGCAGGCCATCGGACAGCAATTCCTGGACCGCCTGCTCCGGGGTCAGATACGGCCAGAGCGAGTCGATGACGCGCTGGACGTCCTCGTCGTCCTCCAGCTCCTGGCGAAGATGGCGACGCTCTGCCTGTTCGGCCTCGGCCAGTTCCTCCTCCGAGCGGCGTGGCAAGAGGGAATCGGAGTTCTTCTTCAGCCAGGAGTCGAAGTCGCTGAGTTCCTGGTCCAGTCCCTCCTCGATTCCGGCCATGCGGTCGGCTTCGGCTGCCGACACAATGACCACCAGTTCGTCCAGCAATTCCGAGACGAAAGTCGCGCGAGCGATGTTGTGGAGTTCACGCGTGTTTCTCGCCGCCTCGGCACAACGCGCAATGACCGAGGACGGAATGGGAATGTCCTCGCCGTCCCAGACGATGCTCTTGCCGGCCTCGGGAACGTTTCCCTGGCGATCGAGAATGAACTTCCTCACCGCCGTGGCCATGCGGGCGTCACCGAGAAGCCGCGCCACGTCGGGTGCGGCGGTACCGAGCTCGTAGGGATGGGGGTATAGATCCTCCACGGTGGACATCACCACATTGGTCTCGCCGAGCGCCGGCAATACGTCGCCGATGTAGTCGAGGAACCGCCGGTTGGGGCCGACCATGAGCACGCCCCGGCGCAGCAACTCCGGCGCCCGGTAGAGCAGGTAGGCGGCCCGATGCAGCGCGACCACGGTCTTGCCGGTGCCGGGCGCCCCCTGAACGACGAGGACGCCGGCCAGCGGCGAGCGCACGATCGCGTCCTGCTCGGCCTGCAGAGTGGCGACCGCGTCGCGCATCCTTCCGTCGCGGGAGGCGGTCAGCGATCTCATCAGGGCCCCTTCGCCCACGAGATCACTTGTGGCGGTGGACGAGTCGAGCAGATCGTCATCGATGCGGACGACGCGCCGCCCGGTGACGGTGAGGTTGCGTCGGCGCACCAGGCCGAGCGGCTCCCGAGGGGTCGCCGCGTAGAACGGCTCGGCCGCCGGGGCGCGCCAGTCGATCACCAGCCGCTGGTCCCCTTCGCTGATGCCGGCCCGGCCGATGTACAGGCGGCCACCATCCCGGCGATCCAGCCGGCCGAAGCAGATACTCTGCTCGGCGTTCTGCAGCGAGGTGACCCGCCCGGTCAGCCGGTGAGCCTCGCCTTCGCGCTCCACCAGAGCGGTGGAGTCGCTGGCCGGCTGCAGCAGAACATGCCGCAGCCGTTCGCGGGCGTGCCCCAGCTCGGCATCGAGGGAGCGGTAGGCACGATCGACGTGGGCCTGCTCGGCCGCCATCTCGGTTCTCTCAGTCAAGCTTGGATTCCTTCGCGCGACAGTGATGTGCCCAAACGATCCAGTATTGACACCGGGTCAGCGGATTGGCAAGTCGCACTCTGAAAGAGAACCAGATAAATGCTATCGGGCTATTTTACCACACGTCCCAGATCATTGAATGGCAACATGAGGCGCCGAGCGGTTGCGCACAGTGCGGGTGTAACGCGACCATTCGGCAACCTACGTGACCGTTCGCCGCACCGGGGCGGCGGGCAACGCAGTCGCAGACCGGCTGCAGCAGACCGGCGTGGACCGGGCGTGGCAGGCTCACCCCCAGAAGATCGGGTCGCCGCTGTCGCCGATGTGGTCGAGAAGTACCTGCACCTTCTTGTTCGGACGCTTGCCGGGGTAGACGTGGAACTCCAGATTGCGATCACGGTGGTAGATGGCCCACTGCCCGGTCGTCGCGGTATAGCGCAGTCGGGCCACCGGGGTGCGAGTGAACTCGCCTTCACCCTTCCACGAGGGTCGGACCTCGACGATAGTGACGTGCCTCGGCGCTACATCGGCCTCGATCTTCAACTCTGGCCGGATATGCTCCGGCACCTGGTTACGGCACCACTTCTGGATCCGGCGCAGATCGGTGTCAGGAATCGCCATGACTCCATTCTGGCTGACCTCGGAGGGCGCGGCCTCGACAGGCAGCTTTTTGTCCCGCCAACCGTGGAGTGTCCTGCCAGACGGGGCGGATTTCACGCGCCGGGCAGGACAGATTCCGATTGGCAGGACAGAAGCCGTCGAACAGATATCCACAGGGGGTTTCGGGCCGGCGGTTGAACGTCCAGAGTGGCGGCGTGACTCGTCGCGCGCGTCGAAACGCCATTGCCCAGGATCTCGCCTCCGTCCACGACGGTCTGGCGCACCGCGCCGACCTGCGCCGGCTGGGCGTGACTCGCCAGGACGTGCGCACCGAGGTCGCGGCCGGGCGGTGGCATCTGGCGGGGCGGCAGACGGTGGTCGTCGATGGCGTTGAGCCGAGGGGACGAGGTCGGTTGTGGCAGGCGGTCTGGGAGTCCGGCGCGGGCGCGGTGCTCGACGGGCCGGCCGCGCTGGTCGCCGCGGGAATGACCGGATTCACGCTGCAACTGATCGACGTGGCAATCCCCAAAGGCAATAGGTCACATGAGGTTCCCGGAGTCAGGCGACGACCGCGGCGCGATGTGGGTCCGCTGGCCGCCGCGGGGATCCCACGGACCCGTCCCGAGTGGGCGGTCATCCGGGCGGCACAGTGGGCGGGCTCTCAACGCGCTGCCGCACTCCTGATCTGCCTCGTGGTACAGCAGCGTCTGGTGCACCCGACGAGACTGAACCAGACCTGGACGCAGGTGCGCTACAGCCCCCAGCGGGACTTCATCACTCACGTGATCCAGGACGTCTGCGAGGGCGCCCACTCGCTCGGCGAACTGGATTTCGCCGGGCTCTGCCGCAGTTACGGGCTGCCGCCACCGACCCGCCAGCAGGTTTGCCACGGTCCGGGCGGACGGGTCTACCTCGACGCGGCCTGGGAGGAGATCGGGCTGGTCGTCGAGATCGACGGCGGGCACCACCAGGCCGGTCTGAACCCGATCGACGATGCCCTGCGCCAGAACGACGTGTCGCTGAGCACGAGGACCGTACTGCGGATACCGCTGATCGGCCTGCGCATCGCGCCCGACGACTTCATGCGCCAGGTTGCGACGGCCTACCGGCAACGAGCGGCCCGATGAGACGAGGGGGTGCCCCATACGACACGAGAGGGCGCCGGAACCGGAAGAAACCAACCACATCGGGTGAGACGCCGACGGCCGAAGGGCTGGATCACCCCGTTCAGTCCAACGCCGCCCGGAGGATGTCCACGTCGGGGCGGTGTCCGACCATCTGCTCGACCTGTCCCACGGCCTGGTGCACGAGCATGTCCTGGCCCGAGACCACGGCACCGCCCGCTTGTCGCCAGGCGGCGGCGAACGGGGTGGGCCACGGGTCGTAGATGACGTCCAGCAACACCGGCACGCGGGAGACCGTGTCCAGCCGCACCTGGTCGGCCAGGTCGCCCAGGGCGACGGCGGGCACGGTTCCGATCACCACGTCGGCGTCGGCGACCAGCTGCGGAGCCGCCGCCAGGTCCGCCAGCCGCACCTCCACGCCGAGCGCCTCGCCGATCGAGACGACTTCGGCGGCACGCGGTTTCGAGCGCACGGCCAGGGTCACCACCCGCCAGCCGAGTTCGCCGAGAGCCGCCACCGACGACGCGGCCGTCGCACCGCCGCCGATGATCACCGCCGGCCCGTCCGTCTCCCGGCCCGGCGCGGCAGGCACGACACCTGCGTCGCCGAGAGCGCCGACGATGCCGGCCACGTCGGTGTTGTCGCCCCGGCGGGCCCGCAGGTCGTGCTCGCGAGTGTCGCCTTCCCCGAACACGAGAGTGTTGACCGCGCCGACGGCGGCGGCGAGCGGCGTGATCTCGTCCAACAGGGGGATGACCACCCGTTTGAGCGGCATGGTCAGGGACAGGCCGACCCAGTCGGGAGTGAGCTTGTCGAGGAATGCCGCGAGCTCGTCCTCACGCACCTCGTAGCGGTCGTAGCGGATGTCCGTCAGTCCGAGCGATCGGTAGGCGGCGCGATGCAGGGCCGGCGACAGGGAGTGCGCGATCGGCGATCCGAGAACCGCAGCCCGGCGGGTGCCCGGCGGCAGCAGGGCGTCCAGCGGCAGATCCTCGGCCAGCAGGTCCTCGGCCGGCAAACCCTCCGCCGACGAGGGCTCGGCCAACGAACCATCGACCGACGAACCCGACAACAGCGACGCCCCGACCGGCCCGTCCGAGACCGGCCTGTCCGAGACCGGCACATCTACCGTCGGCGATCCCTCCCCCGACGTCATGCGCTCATCCGTTCTTGTTCTTCGCGTACCACTGGTTGAACTGTTCCTTCGCCGCCAGGAATTCGTTGTAGTTCGAGGTGAACACGGTCTCGCCGGTATCCGGATTGACCGTCACGAAGTACAACCAGTCGCCCTCCGCCGGCTTCTGCGCGGCCTCGATCGCAGCCGCTCCGGGCGAGTCGATCGGCCCCGGCGGCAGCCCCGGATGCTTGCGCGTGTTGTACGGGGAGTCGACGCCCAGATCCGCCGAGGTCAGGTCGAAGCCGCGCTTCTTCACCGCGAAGTTGACGGTCGTGTCGAAGCCGAGCGGAACGTTCGGCTGGCGCTGCAACCGGTTCTCGACGACCCTCGCCACCTTGGCGAAGTCGTCCGGATTCGACGCCTCGGCCTGCACCAGGCTCGCCACGATCAGCACGCGGCGACGCTGCGCCTCCGGTGTCCCGGCCTTGTTCATCTCCTCGTTGTACTTGCTCACCATCTGCTGCATGATCTGCACGGGCGTCACGTCCGGATTGAACGTGTAGGTGGCCGGGAAGAGATACCCCTCCGGGTCGCCGTTCGCTTCGGCCGGCAGACCCACCGACGGATCGCTTGCAGCCGCCGTCAGCTGCTCCACCGAGAACCCGGTCTCCTTGGAGATGGCCTCGAAGATCTCCGACTTCCACAGGCCCTCGCGGATCCGCACGATGATGTTGACCCGTGCCTGCGGGTTCTGCATGAGCGCCACCGCC
>JBDIAG010000020.1:0-15544 GCA_039812305.1 Actinomycetales bacterium
GCGAACGCGGTGCCCAGGCCGTGATTGCCCGCCGACGCGGTGACGACCGCGCGACCTTCTCGAGCTGCCGCCGCGACCGCAGCCAGGGCACCGCGGACCTTGAACGCCCCCGTCGTCTGCATCGTCTCCAGCTTCAGGAAGGCGGGCGCATCGAAACCGTCCAGCTCGATGCGGACCAGCGGCGTGGGCGCCAGATGCGCACGTACGACCTCGGCCGCCTTCTCCAGGCGCTTCGTCCAGTCCAGGCCGGTCATCCCGCGTCTCCCTTCACGTGTGTCACCAGCTTCTGGTCAGCATCCGTCAGTTCTTACGACGTCGCTGCACGGTGGCATCAGACGGCCAACCACACCGCCGCGTCGGGTGGTAGCTGACGTCCGTTCAGCTCGGTGGTGGCGAGCAGCACTCGCCCTTCGTCCGAAAGCGTCATATCGTCCTGGCCAAGGTTGAGGATGCAGCGGAACCCAGGCTCTCGGCTGAAGTCCAAGACGGCTGCGGGCGACTCGTTCCAGATCATCCCTCCGTCGCCGAGCGCCGCCTGCTCGTGCCGGATCCGCAGCGCCGACCGATAGAAGTTCAGCATCGAGTCCGCGGCCGCGTCCTGGTCGGCCACTGTGCTCCCGGCCCAGCTCGACGGCTGCGGGAGCCAGGTCGGCGCATCCGCGCCGGACGGGCTGAATCCGAAGGGAGCCACGGTGCCGGACCAGGGCAGCGGAACTCGGCAGCCGTCCCGACCGCGTCTGGTGTGGCCGGAGTTCGCCCAGATCGGGTCGCGCAGCGCCTCGTCGGGAAGGTCCTCGACCTCGGGCAGGCCGAGCTCGTCCCCCTGGTAGACGTAGGCGCCTCCGGGCAGGGCAAGAGTCAGCATCGCCGCGGACCGAGCACGCTTCAGGGCCAGGTCCAGGTCCAGCGGCCCGTCGATCACGTACTGCTGGCCGTTTCCCCATCCCCGGGGCGGTCGACCGAACCGGCTGACGTGGCGGACGACGTCGTGGTTCGACAGCACCCAGGTCGGCGGTGCCCCCACGGTGCCGAGCGACTGCAACGTGTCGTCGATCACGGCCCGCACGGCCGTCGGTTCCCAGGCGGTGCGCAGGAAGTTGAAGTTGAACGCGGTGTGCAGCAGTCCGGGACGCAGATGGCGCGCCATCCGCTCGGTGGAGGGCAGCCACAGCTCGGCGACGAACGTGCGGTCGCCGTCGTACTCGTCGGCAACCTGTCGCCATTCCGCGAACAGGTCCTGTAGTCCCTCGTGGTCGCGGTACGGGTGGCTCCCGTCGGTGGCCTCGTCGGCGCCCGGCATGATGTCGGGCAGCCCCTCCTGTTTGATGTTCCCGTGCGCGACATCGATGCGGAAGCCATCGATACCGCGATCGAACCAGAAGCGGAGGATGTCGCGGAACTCCGCCCGCACCTCGGGGTTGCGCCAGTTGAGGTCGGGTTGCTCGGGCGCGTAGAGGTGCAGGTACCACTCGCCCGGTCGCCCATCGGCCTCGGTGATCCGTTGCCAGGCGGAGCCGCCGAATCGCGACGGCCAGTTGTTCGGCGGAAGCTCCCCGGTCTCCCCCTTGCCCGGTCGGAATATGTAGCGCTCCCGTTCCTCGCTCCCAGGGCCGGCTGCCAGGGCCGCCTGGAACCAGGGGTGCTGGTCCGAGGTGTGGTTCGGCACGATGTCCGGGATGACGCGGAGCCCGAGCTCGTGAGCCTCGTCGATGAGCTTCTCGGCCTCGGCGAGATCGCCGAACAGAGGGTTGATGTCGCGGTAGTCCGCGACGTCGTACCCGTTGTCCACCATCGGGGACGTGTACCAGGGCGTGATCCATAGGGCGTCGACTCCCAGATCCCGCAAGTAGCCCAGCCGGGATCGCAAACCTGCAAGATCCCCGTAGCCATCACCGTCCGCGTCGGCGAAGCTGGGCAGATAGACCTGGTAGATGACGGCGTCGCGCCACCAGGCGGTGGTTGTGTCGGCCCCGGTATCGAGATGACCTGTCATGAGGGAACGGGCTCCTTGTGTCGTGTCCGGTTGTGCGTGCGCCCAGCCCCTCACGACAAGTCCGGCGTCCGACGCGAGCTCCACGCACGTGGTGATGTCGTCCAGCAGCACGCTGTTGAACGACATCCAGGAGGTTTCGCAGGTTCCCGGTGGAGTCGTGAAATCGCCGGCGGGCCAGCTCACCGGCACCGTGCCTGTCGTGAGATGAACGGCGGGTCAGGTGATGAGAATGCTACTGGATCGATCCAGTAGCATTCAAGCTGTCGCCAGGAGCGCACCATGGGCGCCTACCGTGAGTCAGTCGTTCCCGGCGGACGCGCAGCCGCAGGATTCCCGGACGACCAGCTGAGGTTCTGTGAAGTGGATCTCCGGCCCAGGACGACGACCTTCCGCTCGCTCGACAGCGCGGTGCGCGGCCAGCCGTCCAGTCTCGTACGGGTGGGACGAGACGGTTGTCAGACTCGGGATCGAATATCGGGCATAGTCGATGTCATCGAATCCGATGATCCTCGGCAGGCGCCGAACACCCGCCTCGTGGAACGCCCGTATCGCGCCGAGAGCGGTCGCATCGTTCATGCACAAGACGCCCTGCGGCAGCGGTCCCCGGTCGAGCATTTCCCGACCGGCTGAGTGGCCGCCGTCGAGAAGCCCGCCGTGGTCTGGGGCTTTCAGGACCGTCAGCCGCGCGCGGGTCCCGACTTCGGCGATTTCACGTTCGATTCCTTCCTGCCGCAATCGGGAAGCCGATGCACCTCTGCCACTTCCGATGAAGACAAGATCGTCGACCCCGTGCTCGAGCAGGTGCCGTGCCGCCAGCCGCCCACCGGCGACATCGTCCGGGCCGACATAGTCGGCGGATTCGTACAGCCGCGTATAGCTCACACAGGCAATCCCGGCGGCTTCGAGTGCCCGAGAGGCGATGGCCCCCGTACCCTCCACCGCGGCAAGGATGACGGCACTGACCGCGGACTCCCGCATCGATTGCAGAGCCTGCTCCTGTCGTTCCGCGATACCCAGCGACGAGGCGATGACCGCCGAATATCCCAGCGTATTCAGTTCGACCTCGATAGCGTGCAGCGACTGGGCGAGGAAGGCGTTGTCGAAATTCGTCACGACGACCCCGATGAGACGGCGTCGCTTTTCACGGAGCGTCGCAGCCGCACGGTTGTAGACGTAACCCAGGGCATCCACCGACCGTAGGATCCGCTCCCGAGTCTCCGTCGAGAGACCGTCATCGCCTCGCAGCGCCAATGACGCCGCCGAGCGTGAAACCCCTGCATGCGCGGCCACGTCCTTCAAGGCCACCCGCCCGGCCACGCGAGAAGGTTATCGTGCCGCCGACGCCCGACGCCCGACGTCGTCCAACCGATCCTCGACGGGTGCTCGCGTCGTAGCTGCCATTCCCGTGACCCGCCGGAGGGACTCGACATGATTGCGGACGAGCCACTTTCGCCCCGCACAGGGAACCCGACAGGCGATGACCTGCGAGCGTTGCTCGCCGGCATCGGCTCCGATCTCATCGCCTGCGGCCTGCCCGTCGACGAGGTGGAAGAGGACGTCCGGTGCGTAGCGGTCCGGTTCGGTGCCACCGCTCCGCAGGTGGTGGCCACGCCGACGAGCATCGTCGTCGCTCTGGAACGAGGAGAGCCGGCCACCGTGGAACGCGTCGGCGCTCCCCTCCGCCTCGAACAGGTCGCGGACGTCACTCTGGCCCGCCATCAGTTGCTCACGGACGAGGTGCCGTGGCAGGACGTCCAGGCGAGACTGCGAGGCCTGCGAGCGGCGCCGTCCCGGATACCGAGCTGGATCCGAGACCTCAGCTGGGTCGTCATCGCGACCGGCATCACACTGTTGATGCAGCCCGGCTGGACGAATCTCGCCGCCGCGGCCTCTGCGGCCCTGCTCGTCGTCGGGCTGCTCCATCTGTCGCGCCGGAGCCGGGTGGTCGCGCTACTTCTGCCCGCGATGGCTGCCTTCGCGGTGTCCGTGGTCGTGCTGCGCGTGGCGCAGGCGGGCTGGATCGACGGCGGCGCTCTGCGAACCGTGTTCCCGGCGATTGCGATCCTGCTGCCCGGCGGTCTGCTCGCCACCGGCATTTCGGAACTCATCGCCGCACACATGGTGGCGGGAGCCTCGCGGCTGGCGTTCGCGGTCGTCCAGCTGGCGATGGCCGCCGCCGGCATCGTGATGGCGGTCCAGCTGATGCAGCCCGACCCGGCGCTGCTGGTCAACGACCGGATCGACCAGATCGGGCTGATAGCACCGGCTCTCGGGGTGGTGCTCATCGGCGGCGGGATCGTCGTGAACGAGGCCGTGGACGTCCGTATGCTCCCCTGGATCTGGCTGGTGCTGGCGATCACCATCGCGGCACAGACCCTCGGGCAGATGTGGTCTCCGACCACGGGCGTCGGCACGTTCCTCGGGGCCATGGCGGCGGTTCTCGGATCGCGCGTCGTCGCCGTCCTGCGGCCCCGGCTGTCTCGTGTCGTCCTGTTCCTACCCTCGTTCTGGGTGCTGGTCCCGGGCAGCCTCGGACTCCTCACGGTGAGCCAGGTCGAGCTGTCGCCGGAGCAGGTGACCCAGACCGGCGGTGAGGTCCTCACCGCCATCGGGGCGATCACGCTCGGACTGATCTTCGGGTCGGCATTCGCCCGGAGGGCGGCAGCCACACTTCGACGGGTCCGGAGCGACCGCCATGAGCGTTCCTAGGCGCCCAGTTTCCCTACCACCCAGGTCATCGCGCCGATCACCGCTTCGCGCGACGCATCCGTGTCGTCCATCATGTCGAAGGCGTGCCGGCCGTCCGGGACGTCGATGATGTCCAGCGGCAGGTCGTCGCGTCGAGCCGCGGCGACGAATGTCTCGACACCCGCGGCGAACATGGGATTCTCTCGCCCCACTCGGGTGAGCAGGAGGGGCAATGCGCCGGCGCGGGCGAGCGCTTCGATCGGGCGAAAGCGTTCATCGATTCCCCAATTCGGCGGTGGCACGAAAACGGGGTAGCTCATGGCCAGACACCGCAGCCATTCCGGCGGGTCGCGGAGCCAATCCGTGGTCAGTAGGCCGGCGCCGGAGAAGAACCACAAGGCGACGCGTTCGCGGTCCGCGCCGGGAAGTCGGCGGGCGTTCTGGACAGCAGCGGCGATGTCGTCGGCCGCCTGCGCTGCGTCCGGTCCGGAGTGGAACCGATGATGGAACAGCACGCCGATGGCGCCGCTGGCCGCCGCCAGAGAGCAGTAGCCCCTGAAGATCGGCGAGTCGCGTGGATCGGGTGCCGCACCGGGCGGGAGCGGACCACCGTGCACGAACACGATGACCGGCCTGCTCGTCGAGTCGGTGGCGACGGCCAGGTCGTCGGCGGGCCGGTAGACGTCCAGATTCCCGTGCTCCTCGGGGTCCACGACGGAGACGGGGACGACAAAGCGGTGATCGGTCACTGTTCCTCCGGTGGTTGCGATGGTGGTTCGTTCGCGAGACGTTGAGGAGTCAGCCGAACGCTACGAGTCCATCCCCACCTGCCCGAGAGTAGCGACATGAATTCGCTCTCGCCGCGTCTCGCCGCGATCGTCGATGCTCTGCCGCTGCAGCCGGGCATGCGCGTCCTGGAAATCGGCGGTGCCCCCGGAGCTGCCGCCAAGGCGGTCGCCGACCGGATCCGGGACGGCCGCATCCTCGTCATCGACCGATCCGCCAAGGGCGTCGCCCTGATCGAACGCAACGCAGCCGCTGAGATCGACTCCGGACGGCTCAGCACCCGTTGCGTCGCGGCGGAGGCGTTCGCCCTCCTACCCGGCGAGGCTCCCTTCGACTTGGCCTTCGCGGTCCGCGTCGGCGCACTCGATGGTCGCCATCCCCACACCGGAGCACTCGCCCGAGCACGCATCGCCGCCGCTCTCACGCCGACAGCGAGACTCTTCATCGACGGCGGCAACCCCCTGCGGGAAGTTCGCCTCCCTCCGCGGGAGTGGTCAGCCTAGGCTTCGGAGCCGCTCGGTCGGCGAAGACCGTGGGTCGAGCGCCGCGACGGGCAGCTCATCCAGCGATATCGCTGGACGACCTTCTCGCCGCTTGTTGCCAACCTGCGGGGTTCTGGGGTTGGTTCTGGCGGAAACACAACGATGGAACGCCGGCCGGCCTCCACGTCGAAAGCACTCCATCTGGCGGGCGACCGCTACCACAGGAATGGGATGAGACGTTTCCGCGTCGCGGCGAAGGAGACGTACGACTCGCCCAGGTCCGTTTCCAGTGCCCGTTCCTCGATACGGATTCGGAACGCGAATCCGATCGCCGGTAGGACGACTGCGGCGACCACGGCGATCCATGTCCCGCACATCAGGGCCAGACCCAGGAGGATCAACCAGATCGCGCTATAACCGGGATGCCGCAGCACGCGATAGGGACCGGTGGAGATGACAAGTTGATCGGGCCGCGTCCGGACCCGGAACGTGAAGTCTCGGCCCAGTGCCCGAAACGCCGCGGTGCGCAGCACGATCCCGCCCCAGGCGACCACGAGGCCGACGACGAACGGCAGGGGTTGGCCGGCGACGCGACCGCCGGGTATCGCGGTCGAGAGCAACGCAAGGAAGCACACCAGGAAGACGCAGGCAAGAAGCAGGAAGTAGCTGCCCCGGTCTACCCGCCTCCCGTCACCGCGATGCCGGAGGCCTTGGGCGAGATCCAGCGCCACCCACGCCAGCACGGTGGTGACCACGAGAGTGAAGGTCACCGGGTGACCTGCGAAGTACGGATTCACCAGCACCACGACCTATTCATCGACCACACGCGGCCCCCGAACACATGGTTCCCCCGCCGGGGCGGTAGCGACGAGCGGGGTCGAACCGTGGAGTAATGGTCACGCTTCCGCAAAAGCGGAACGCCATCCCGATCCGGTCCGCAGAGTCGGAGAAGAACAAGCTGCCGGGTTATGCCGAGATAAGCGGTAGCTCAGGATGAAGGACGAGGCCTGAAACCGTGACCGCCTTTTTCTCTGCAGCAGAACAAGACCGGGAATTTTGTCGCTGCTACAACGACTCGTCGAAATCTCCTGCTGGCAGGCTAATAGGTGGCGAGTCCTCGTGCGTCGTGCGTGACGTCAGGCCACGGTTCCCGCGCCTTCTCAAGGAGTCGTCCTGCTTCTGCAGCAATCATGTCTGCCGCCTTCGCAATCGCTTCGCCGTCAATTGATCCAACTCGATCATGCTGTCGTTCTAAGTACGATCGTAGCCAACCAATGGGGTCGGTAGACATTGTGCTATCAAATGTTCGATCACCCGGCTCTCCATCGACCATATCCGGATGAAGATGCATGCGGTCGGCCGCAAACGGCGATGATTCGAGGAGGTCGATTCTCAGAACTGCAGGCGCCAAGGAGATGGAGGGCGAGGAGTAGATCGAGCCCATGGGCCCTTGAGTTAGTGGTCGAATTTCGACGCGGACCCCGCGTTCACGAACGTCAGGCTGATTACTCAGGGCCGGATCCAAGAAGTCAATCTGTACCGCCGTGACCGCCGATCCGCCGAAGACCCAGACAATTTCCACATTTCAAGACCTACCAGCCTTCCAGCCTCTTGTCAAGGTTGCGACCGAACTCCTCAAGGGCCTTCCAGCAACTGGGTCTATCAGCCATCGTCACTTGATTACGCTACCGCGTTGCTCGCCTGCAGCGATTCTCTCGGCATCGCCGGAGTCGGGTACGATATTGCCTTTGAGACTTCTACCTTTTGGGCCCCCTCAAAGGTGAGGATGGCGATCAGACCGATAAGGCCCGACACCAAGCAAGGTAGAAGCCGGAGACGAGCGCCTCTCTCGGTTTCAGCGATGAGTGCCTCATTGATGGCGGTGGCCGTCCGCCGAAGATTGCGGTTGAGATCTTGTCGGCCAGGATGACGAGAATCGGTGCCATCGCCGCGACGAGGATCAGCGTCTCCATGCTCGCCTTCCGGCCTGACCGGTGGTCGCGCGACCGCAGCAAGGGCGCTCACACAGGGCGATCGTCATTCCTGTCCGCTGAGCTGGTTGAGCCAGTCATCGAGAACCTGGGTTGCGGCTTCGGCCAGCGCCGGCCCATGCCTGCGAGCGTCGTCACGGATGCGGGACGGGCTCACACCCGAGGTAGCGAGCTCGTGGGCATGGCCGATGAGCCAGCGCTCGATCTGGGTGTGGTCAGCTTCGAGGTGGAACTGCAGGCCGAGTACGTTCCGTCCCGCCGAGAACGCCTGGTTCGGGAATCCGGGCGTCTGCGCCAACCGTGACGCGTTGGCGGGGATTGCGAACTCGTCACCGTGCCAGTGCAGGACGGGCACGTTCTCCAGCGGCGCCAGGATGGATGCCCTGCCCTCGACGGTGAGAGTGAGCGGGGCATAGCCGATTTCCTTGCGGCCAGTCGAGGTCACCTTCGCGCCAAGCGCGTCGGCGATCAACTGGGCCCCGAGGCAGATGCCCAAGGTCGGGCGCCCTTTCGCCAAGCGGGCGACAATCGCCTGCTTCTCGGCGGTGAGGAACGGATACTCGTCAGTCTCGTACACGCCAATCGGTCCGCCGAGCAGGATCAGCAGCTCAGGTTCTAGGGTGGTCTGCGACGTGATCGGCTCGATTCCCGCATCGTGGTACGAGGTCTCGTACCCGTGCCGAGCGAGGAGCGGGCCGAGGAGCCCAAGGTCCTCGAACGGAACGTGGCGGATCGCGTGAGCACGGGGGCTTCTCATGCCAGGCCTGCACCGGCGCGAATCCGTCCGACCCGCTTGCCCCGTCCGAGCACGGCGGGCACACTCCGGTCGAGGACGGTGGCGGCCGCGTCGGTGTCGATCATCCCGGTGCTCTCGAGCAAGGTGATGGCGGCGAGAGTCGCTGCTCGCAGGGCACCGTCGAGGATCTCCACGGCCACGGCGGCCTGCCCCGGGACACCCATCAGCATGACGCTCTCCGTGCCCAACTTGGCGAAGATCCGGAGTGTCTCGATCGTCGTAGTATTCGACTCGCCCTCCCGTTCACCGGTCAGCGACTCGACCTGGTCGATCACTGCCTGCATATGGTGATCGATATCGAGGTAGTTTCCGGTGTCCCGTCCGCGGATCCGACAGGCGGCGAGCATGCCAGGTCCTCTTCGGTCGTCAAAGGCGGCAAGCATCTTCTCTCCCATCGTTCAAGAGATGACCCCTTGTTCGGTATTCTCCTAGACGTTCAATTCCGGGTAGTTGCCGGCCCGTAGGTCGTCAAGCAGGCTGGGATGCGTGGGGTTCCACCCGTAGACACGACGGGTCCAGGCGCTCGAGGCAGGTTGATCGACGGAGAAGATCTCGCCCAGCGGCCCGAACCTCTCCGCTGGCACCTGCTGCACCGGGACCGAGAGCTGCTTGCCGATGACCGTTGCGATCTCACGCATGCTGTCGCCCTCGTCACCGACCGCGTTGACCACCGCGCCGGGCTCGCCGCGTTCGATCATCAGACGAAACAGCGAAGCTGCGTCGCGGCGGTGCACCGCCGGCCACCGCTGGCTGCCGTCGCCCACGTACGGGGACACCCCCGATTCCTGGGCAGCCTTGATCAGGAATCCAGCAAAGCCGTAGGAGACGTACCGCTCATGCACGCTGCGCGGCAGTCGAACGGCTGAGGTGCGGACGCCCTGCGCGGCCAGGCCCAGGATGCGGACGGCGTTGATTCCACGTCCGCCCACGGGGCCGCCTATATCGAAGCGTGCCTCTTCGGTGGCGACGCCACCGGGTACCACGGAGGTGCCCGACACGATCGAGAACGGTTTGTCGGTACCCACGAGCGCCCCACCGATCGCGTCCATCGCCCGACCTTCCTCGGCGATGCTCCTCTCCAGATCCGCGAAGTCGTTGCTGAAAGCAAGATGGATCACGCCATCGGCGGTGCGGGCCGCGTCGGCGAGAAGATCGAGGTCTCCGAGTCCTCCGCTGAGCGGCGTGCCACCCAAGGCTGCGATCGTGCGGGCGGATGCGTCGGACCGAGCGAGGCCGATCACCTCGTGATCGTGCGTCACGAGTTCCTCTGTGACTGCTCGCCCAATTCCTCCGGATGCTCCAGTGACCAGTACGCGCATGTCGTTCCTCCTCGCGCCCTCCGGCGAGATGCCGATGATGGGACTCTTGTCGCATCAAAGCCTACACCGGTGATGCGACAAGAGTCGCATCACCTAGGATGGGTTCATGCCACGCTGGGAGCCTGACGCGCGCGAACGGTTCGTCTCGGCCGCCCTGCAGCTGTTCGCCGAGCAGGGGTACGACGAGACGACGGTCGCGCAGATCGCCGCGAAGGCTGGCCTGACTCGCAGCACCTTCTTTCGACATTTCAGCGACAAGCGGGAAGTGCTTGCGGCCGGCCAGGAGACGCTGTCGCTGTTGTTCGCCGAAGGGATCGCCGCGGCACCCTCGGATGCCACACCGCTGGAGGCGGTCGCCTCGGGGTTGCAGAATGCTGCGGCTGCGATGACGCCATTCAACCGCGAGATCGGCGCCCGGATGGAGGCCGTCATCGCAACCAGCGCCGAGTTGCAGGAGCGTGCCCTGTTGAAAAAGGTGGGGATGGCCGCAGCCATGGCGGAGGCATTGCGCGGCCGAGGCGTGGGAGGTTCGCTCGCCGACACCGCCGCGGAAGTGGGCGTGCTCGCCTTCAAAGAGGCGTTCTCGGCATGGTCGTCCGGCGAGGGCGACGATCTCGCACAAATGGTCATTGCCGCACTCGACCGCCTCCGCGCTGATCTGTCACGCCTCGGCTAGCGTTCTTGGGCCCCAAGGGTTTAAGAAGCAATGTCAGTGATGGCTTGTGGCTGTCCGGCTGCTGCGGTGGGGGTCGGCGGGTGATTCGGGCCTGTTGACAGTAACTGGAGTAGCTGCGACCCACCAAAAGGTCAGCCATCTTGAGGCCACGCTACGCCAGGCGTCCGAACTCGCGGTCCCGCAGGGTGAAAGCCACGTATCCGCGCTTGCGTCACGGCCGCTACGGAGCGAGGGAGCAGCCACGAGGGTCCCGCGTCTCACTCCTCATGGCCATCAGCCGACCCGAACGCAAAGGTCGCTCCGTTGAGGAGCTTGCCGCTGGACCGACGCGCCGGGCGCTTGATGGTGACCAGATAGACGACGCAATGATGCTTCGGACCGCCCCGGTGGTGCGTTCGTAGGGGCTGGATCTTGATCTCGGGGAGGAGGCCATCCGATCCGATCGGGAACGAGGCGTGTTGCTGGTGCTCATGTTGCAGCGTGCGTTTCGAGGTCGCGGGCGAGAGAGGCGAAGCACCCGTGCCATCCTTCTTCGTTGGCATTGCGCAGACCCGACGCTCGATAGCCGCTCTGGATGAACCGCATCAGCGTGCGAGGGTTCTCAGAGGTGCCGATGTCACGAAGGAGCACAGTGACGAGGGTCTGAGAGTTCGAGGAGCCGCCATCGACCTGTGTCAGCGTAAGGGTGAGGTTCTCGAACGGGTCCACCTCCCGATATGTGCCCTGCTCCGTGTACTCGTGGCGTCCGGCGTCGGCGCGGAAGTCCAATCGCCATGCACCACCAGGGCGCGGGTCGGACTCGGCGTGCACTGTGACGTATCCGGGCGGAGCGAACCAGCGGGCGAGCGCATCGGCATCCGTCCATCGGCGGAAGACTGCCTCGATCGTCGCGGGAAACGTGCGTTCGATCTCGATGACGAGTCCTCGATCATCCGACGGATCAGTGATGGTGGTCATGTCGTTTCCTCTGAGTCTCCGGCGGCGAGGTCGGCCCCGAGCGCCGTGAATCGGTGCTCCCACACGGCTCGGTAGTCCTGGAGCCAGCCGTCAAGCTCGACCAACGGCTCCACTCGGAGGCGGCTCGGACGCCGCTGGGCGTCGCGACCGCGGGAGATGAGACCTGCGGATTCGAGCACGCCCACATGCTTCGAGATGGCCCTGGGCGTCAGCTCGAACGGTGCGGCCAACTCGGCCACCGAGGCTTCACCGTGGTCGCGCAGCGTCTTTAGGATCGCGCGCCGCGTCGGATCGGCAAGCGCCGCGAAAGTACGGGTCAACTGATCGGTCGACATCGTCAGGCACTCCTTGGTTCGGGAACCACTAAGTTCCATACTGCGCGAGGGTGCGCCGCGCGTCAACCCAGCTGGCCCGCTGTCTAGCGCTTGACGAAGCGCCCTCCACTACGCATTATGGAACTAATCAGTTCGGGAACTAACTGGTTCCCAAAGAGTGGGAGCACGGCGTGCCGAGTACGAGATACCCACACGAATGGAGATCATCATGCTGCTCGAAGGCAAGACCGCGATCATCTACGGCGCTGCAGGCCCAGTTGGGCGCGCTGTCGCATGTGGCTTCGCCCGAGAAGGAGCCACCGTCCACCTCACCGGACGTACACAAGCCACGCTGGACGCTGTCGCGGCCGAGATACGGGCCGAAGGAGGCGAAGCACACACTGCGATCGTCGACGCACTCGACCCCGCACAACCCACGCCGACCAGGTCGCTGAGAGCGCGGGGAGCATCGACATCAGCTTCAATGCAATCGGTCTCGGGGATGTTCACGGAACGCCCCTCGCCGAGCTGTCCCTCGAACTGTTCGAGCGGCCCGTCGTCAACGCCGCCCGGACCATGTTTCTCACCACCCAGGCAGCAGCCCGCCACATGATCCCCCAACGCTCCGGTGTCCTGCTGTTCTTCGGCGGCGACGGAGGCCGCGACCCGATACGCGACTACTACATCGGCGGATTCCAAGTCGCCATGGGCCTGATCGACACGCTACGCCGCCAGCTCGCCGCCGAGCTCGGTGGACACGGCATCCGCGCGGTCACACTGCAATCAGGCGGGCTCACCGACGCGATCCCCGCCGACGACCCGAACCGCGAAACGATCGTGGACATGGTGGTCAGCGAGACCATGCTCAAGCGCGCCGCAACATTCGACGACGTGAGCAACGTCGCCGCGTTCGTCTGCTCTGACAAGGCGGGCGCCATCACGGCGGCTTCCATCAACATCACGGCCGGAGCCGTCGCCGACTGAGCCTTCTGACCGCCAGATAGCGCGGCGCGTTGTGTTGGAGACGTCGACGACGCGGCCGCTCAGGAGGCTATGGGCCAGCTCGATCAACGCCGCCGGTCCTCCTCATGGTGATTTTTCTACTGGAGCGCTCCGACTGCGCCCTCGTAAGCCACGATGCAATCCGGCAGCGTGCGTGACGTGGGTCTGCGCAGAAGCCATGCCATGTACTCGTGCGTGGCACGATCGAGGGTGTGGACGTAGTCACGGGTACGGTCGTTTCCGCGGACGGCACGACGATCGGGTACCGCCGGGCGGGAAGCGGCCCCGCGCTGGTTGTCGTCCCGGGGAACAACCGGATGGCGCACGACTACGACCGGCTTGCAGCGGAGTTGGCGGACCTGTTCACCGTGTGCGCTATCGAGCGCCGAGGCCGGGGCGTCAGCGGTCCGCAAGGATCGCGGTACTGCCTGGAACGGGAAGTCGAGGACCTTCAGGCGGTCGCGCATGCCGTGGACGCGCGAATGGTCTTCGGGCACAGCTACGGCGGCCTCATCGCGCTCACCGCTGCACGAGCGAACGTCGACATCGAACAGCTCGCAGTCTACGAACCGGGAGTCTCGATCAACGGCTCGTTCGACCTCTCGTTCCGCACCGAGTTCGCTCGTTTGCTCGGCCGGGGCAAGCACGTGCGGGCGATGGCACTGTTCCTCCACGCGACCCGGCTGATTCCATTGCCGTGGGCGCCATATCCGGTGTGCTGGGCGCTGGCACTGCTGCTGGTCGGCCGCCCCGGCGTGACCCGCGATTTGATGTCCACGACGCCGGCGGAGCTGGAAGAGATCGCACGATCCGACGGCGACGGCTCCGACCTCGCCACGATCCCAGCAGAAACACTGCTCATCGCTGGGACTCGATCGCCGGGCTTCCTGACCGGTGTCTTGGACTCGTTGAGCGTCATCATCCCGAACGCCCAACAACGCACGCTGAAGGACGCTGACCACAACGCCCCAGACGAAAGCGCCCCCAAACGAGTCGCCGCGCAATTGCGCGACTTCTTCCCTTCATAACGGGCCGAGGGATCCCGCCACGGCATTCACGATGCCGACTGATGCATGACGACTCACCGCCGGCCCGGAGCAGTGTCGATGTAGGCGCCACCACCGAGGAACTCGTCACTCGTGTTCTCGTCGCCGAGGACGGACAGGTCTCCGTCGATCTCGCCGATCCTCACGATGCCGTTGTGACGTCCGACGTCGGTGTAGTGGAGCACGATGGCTTCGGCCGGGGCGTAGTCGCCGATGGTCCCGCCGTCGCTTCCGGCTCGGGTCCGGAGTCGGAGCCGGAAGAGGCGGTGACCGACACCGCCACGACCGCGGCGGCGGATCGGAAGCGTCGTTTCCTGCCTTCTTCGACGTCGCCATCCGACCTGGTCCCCCACCACGAGGACCGGGCCGGCCCCGCGCAGCTCAGTCCCTTCGTCCGGGGTAGGCGGTTTCGCGTGCGTGGATGGCGGGAGATGTGTGCTCAGGCGGAGACTCGTCTGAGTCGACGGGGATCGGGCTAGCGGCTCGCGTAGTAGACGCTCATGTGATCGGCGAGGGTCGTGCCGACGTAGGCGCTCGCCTCCGCATACCGCGGTTCGGCGAAGCGTTCGGCCAGATCGTTGATCGGCACGTCTTCGAGGTGCTGGTGGACCCACCACAGGTGTCCTTGCGGGTCACGGAACCTCGCGATGCGATCGCCGAACGGCAGCTCAGTCGGCTCGGTGACGAGGTTGGCGCCGAGGGCGACCGCGGCGCGCACGACCGCGTCGACATCGTGCACGTAGACCCGCAGGTGTGCTGGGGCGCGCCACGACGGCGGGGCGTCGAACAGCAGCAGGCTGGTTCCGGCGAGGTCGACCTCGACATGGTTGATCGTGTCGCCGTTCATGACCCGTGATCCGGGTTGCTCGGTCGCCCCGAACACCGTCGCCAGGAAGTCGAGTTCCGCCTGAGTGTCGGCGGAGATGAGCCAGGGCGCTACCGTCGCGTAGCCGGCGGGCCGCGGAGCGGCGGCCGGGTCTTCGATATCCATGTGTCGCAAACTATCGACCGCCTTGCTGCTCTGTCAGGACGCAGCTCGACCTGCGCGGGATCGTTGCGACGACGATCACGCCGACCCGGCAAGGCAGGCTGCGGCGAGGAGAGCTGCGGCGTAGCCGGACTCAGCTCGGCGCACGACAGTCAGCCCTCGACCTGGATGGCGAACGGCCACGCTTCGACCTGTTCCCGGACACTCCGCTCCGAGGACTCCCGGTGCGGCTTCCCATCGAGAATCCACACCCGCCGAAGGCGCACTCGGACGGAGCCGAACCCGCCTCAGTCGGTCTCGACCCTTCTCGGGCCGACGCGACGGCTGGCCCGTGAGACGAGCAGCGACCGCAAGGCGGAGGCGGCCATCAGCGCAGTTCCGACGACAGAGACGCCAGAAAGGACGACCATCCCCGCGGTCGGCAGGTCCGTGGGACCGATCGCGGACATCGCAACGGACGCGGCGAGCACGAGCGCGAGCGCCAGTCCTCCGGTGGCCGCACTCAC
>JBDIAG010000021.1:0-15413 GCA_039812305.1 Actinomycetales bacterium
CGGCAGCCGTGGCCCGGCCGATTCCGCCGTTGCCGCCGGTGATGACGATGGTGCGGCCGGTCTGATCCGGCATCTGCGAAGCCGTAGCGAGGGTGGGCATGCGATCAATGTAGCCAGTGGAAACAATCTAGTCAATGGGTACTTCGTTGCTAGACTGCGGACATGACGTCCGACCGTCCGTATCACCACGGCAACGTGCGTCAGGCCGTCCTGGATCAAGCCGCGACCGTGATCCGCGACAGAGGAGCCGCTGAGCTGTCGTTGCGTGAGTTGGCCGGCGCGATCGGGGTGACTCATGCCGCACCCCGCCGGTACTTCGCCACTCGGCAGGAGCTTCTCGACGCCGTCGCGGTCGAGGGCTTCGCCCGGCTCGGCCGGACGTTGCAGGAGGCCGTCGACGCGTCGTCCGACTACCCCGACCAGGTTCGTCTGGTCGCCCGGGCGTATCTCGACTTCATGCTCGCGGAGGCGAACCTGGTCGAGCTGATGTTCGCTCACAAACGGGGGTCGGGGGACGCCGTCGGCCGGAGCGCAGCCGCCGCACTCGCGCCGATGCTGCAGATGTTCCGCCGGGCCCAGGACGACGGCCGGCTCGCCGACCGTGACGCCGGGCAGGTGGGGCTGATCTTCCTCGCCACGCTTCAGGGCCTCGCCGGCCTCGCCAATTGCGGGGTCGTCCCGCTCGGCCACCTGGACGACCTCATCGGTGACGTCGTCAGGAGAACTCCCGGCACCGACTGAGGGTCGAGAATCCCGTTCCCGGCGCTTCGGACCGCGCCTCGTGGAAACGCCGGACGTCGTCGGTGGGCGCTTACGCCCCCGTGTCGCGTTCCGGCCGGCGCGAACGGCTGCTCGATCGACCAGGTATTCGCGCAGCCAAGATGCTGGGGCCCTCACCCGGGCGCTCCGGGCGCGAACGGCTGCTCGATTGACCAGGTGTTCGCGCGTTGACCGGTTGTCGGCCGAGCAGCCAGCGATCCCCGGCTGCTCGACACATACCTGGTCAACGCGCGCACAGCCGGCTGATCGGCGGCCCGACTAGTCGGTCTTCCGGAGCCGCGGTCCGACGCCCTCGGGGATCTCGCCGCGGAGGTGCGGGGCGTACACGAGTTTCTGCGTGCGGCCGTCGAGCACGGTCGACTCGAGGAGATCCAGATCGAGTTCCACCCCGCCGTGGAAGAGGGCTGCTTCCCCGGTCCGACCTGTGACGGCGGGGAACATCATGACCTCGATCCGGTCGACGAGACCCGCTGCGAGCAGAGCGCGGTTCAGCGTGATGCTGCCGTGCGATCGCATCGGGACGTCGGTGGTGCGCTTCAGACGTTCGATGGCCGTGACCGCGTCCTCGCGCAGGACGGTGGAGTTCTCCCAGCCGAGCGGCTCGGTGAGAGTGCTGGAGAAGACGACCTTCGGCAGCTTGTTCAGGCTGTCGTAGTAGGGCTCGTCGAACATGGTGACGAACTTCCGGAACTCCCGGAACGTGGTGGCGCCGAAGACCAGGACCTGGTCCTGCGCGAACGTGCGCACCCGGTCCTCGACCACCTCGGGGCCTTCCTTGCCCCAGTATCCGGGCCAGCCCCGGGCACTGCCGTAGCCGTCGAGGCTGCAGAAGAAGTCGACAGTCAGTGTGGTGCTCATGGCGTTGCTCCCGCGTCGTCGGGCCACCCCGGGTGGGCGGCTCCCACCATCGCTACGAACGCCACCGCGCCGATCCGACATCGCTTCGGAACTTTCGAGAATCTTTCGGCAGGACCCGGCGCGTGTGTGTCGTGGCGCCCGGGTTCCGCCGCTCGCGTGGTGGGTAGACAGCCACCTCCGGGTCAGGCCGCCAGTGCTTCCCCGATGATCCTGGCAGCGTCCGGGAACGCGCCGGGGTTCGGCCCGGAGTAGTTGAGCCGCAGATAGCGTCCGGCCGGCTCGGCGGGGAACCACTCGTCTCCGGCGGCGACGACGACGCCACGAGCCTCGCAGTCGCGGACGAGCCGGTGGAGGTCGGTGTCGTCGGGCAGTCGCAACCAGAGGTTCAGACCTCCGCGCGGGACGATCTCCAGGTGTGTGGACGCGGCGTGCTCCCGGAGGGCGGCGACGAGCAGGTCGCGGCGGGCGGCGAGGTGGTGCCGCAGGGAGCGGAGATGCGTCCGCCAGGCGGGCTGCTCGACGATGTCGAGCGCGGCGGACTGGAGTGCCCCGCTGACGTACATCGTCTGGGCCTGGCTGTCCGCGAGGATCCGGTCGCGGGCGGGGCCACGCGCGATGAGCCCCGCGACCCGGATCGCCGGGGAGACGCTCTTGGTCAGGGAACGCAGGTAGACGACGTGCCCGCCGTCGTCCCGGATGGCCAACGGAGCGGACTGCGCGTCGATGCCGAAGTCGTGGGCCCAGTCGTCCTCGATGAGGAACGCGCCGTGCTCGCGGACGATGCCGAGAATCTGGTCGGCCACGTCGGCCGGCCACTGCGCACCGGTCGGATTCGCGAAGTTCGGCTGCGCGTAGAACGCCCTCGCCGCGGTCTGTGCGAAGGCCCGGTCGACGTCGGCGGGGTCCGGGCCCCGCGGGCCCGAGGGGACGGGCACGAGCCGCACGCCGACCTGTGCGGCGGCCAGCATCGCGCCCCAATAGCTCGGCGATTCGATGAGCACCGGGTTCCCCGCGCCGACGAGCGCGCGGAAGAGGGTGCTCAGGCCACTCTGACTCCCGGGCAGGATCACGGCGTCGCCGGCGGTCGGTGGACTCACACCCGTCGGCGAGCCCAAACCCAGCTCGGCGGCGAACCAGGACTGGAGCTCCGGCAGCCCCGCAGCCGGTGGACGGCTCAGGGCGGCGTCCCCTCGCGAAGCCCGGGCGAGCGCCGCCCGGACCAACCGCTCGGGTAGCAGCTCCCGATCCGGATAGCCCGAGTGGAGGGCGATCACGTCGTTCGGCGTCGTGCGCATCGCGGCCGAGGCCTGCGGCACGCGGAACTGTGGCGCGCCGAGCGCCGCGGTCTGCCAGCCGTAGTCGTGCGGCCGGGCGGTGCGCAGGGCGCGGACGAAAGTGCCGACGCCGGGCCGGGACTCGATGACACCCTGTCCGATGAGCGTGCGCAGCGCCTTCTGCACGGTCACCGGGCTGGCCTCGTGTTCGGCCACCAGAGACCGCGTGGACGGGAGCTGGGCGCCCGCCGGCGCAGCCGCGATCCAGTCGCGGAGCGCGGAGACAATCCGATCGCTGCTACTCTTAGACATGAAGCATCATAGTAGCGCTACTCTTCGACGCCCCGCCCCGCTATCAGCGTCTCACTCCGGCCTGGGCTGGGGGCTGCTCGGTGTCACGGCGTTCTCGTTCACCGTGCCGTTCACGCGGGTGGCCGTGGAGAGCGGCCATCTGTCGCCCCTGTTCGTCGGGTCCGGGCGTGCGGTCGTCGCGGCGCTGCTCGCGGCGGCAGCACTCTTCCTCACCCGGCAGAGGGTGCCGCGCGGCGGAGAATGGCTGCAGGTGGCGGTGGTCGCCGGTGGCGCGGTGGCCGGGTTCCCACTGCTCACCTCGTTCGCGCTCACGGTCGCGCCGGCGAGCCACGGTGCCGTCGTGATCGCGCTGCTGCCGGCCGCGACCGCGGTGATCGCGGTGCTACGCACGGGTGAGCGTCCAGCCCGCTCGTTCTGGGTCGCGGCCGTCCTCGGAGCGGTCGCGGCCGTCGTCTTCGCGGCGATCCACGGCGGTGGATTCGCCGGGGTGCACTGGTCCGACGCGCTGCTGTTCGCCGCTGTGGTCGTGTGCGCGATCGGCTACGCCGAGGGAGGCGTGCTCTCCCGGTCGCTCGGCTCGTGGCAGACGATCTCCTGGGCGCTGGTGCTCGCCTCACCGCTGATGGTCGCGCTGGCCGGCGTCGCGGTGCTGCGGCAGCCGCCCACCGGCACGACCACCGAGTGGGGCGCATTCGCCTACCTGTGCGCCGTGAGCATGTTCCTCGGGTTCTTCGCCTGGTACCGAGGCCTCGCCATCGGGCCGATGGCACAGGTCAGCCAGGTGCAGTTGTGCCAGCCGGTGATGAGCATCCTCTGGGCAGGTCTGCTGCTGGGCGAGCGCATCGGTTGGCAGACCATCGTCGGCGGTGTCGCCGTGATCGGTTGTGCCCTGCTCGCCGTCCGTGCGCGCCATCGCGGCCCGCGGAATCAGCCCCCAGTCCGCGCCGGACACCGACTGGCCCGCGTGGCACCGCCCTCCGGGCGGTGACGACGGTCCGGATCCGCCGTTGCAGGAGTGCGGTGCGCTCGCGGGTGATCGTCGAGGTCACGGCGCCGTCCCGCAGTCGGCGCAGCAACCGGGGACGGTGCAGGACGGGTCCGTACACGGCTCGCCCTCGTCGACGGCCAGCGTCACGTCCAAGAGCGCCGACAGAGCCGAGGTCAAGTGCGGGTCGGCAATCTCGTACCGGGTCATGCGACCCTCCGGCACGGCGACGACGATGCCGCAGCCGCGCAGGCAGGCCAGGTGGTTGGAGACGTTCGTGCGCGTCAGCCCCAGCTCCTCGGCCAGCCGGGCGGGGTATCCCGGGCCGTCCAGGAGGGCCAGCAGAATGCGGGAGCGGGTGGGATCGGCCATAGCGCGACCCAGCCGATTCATGACGTCCACCCGTGAGGAAATGGTCAGCATACGCTGACTATACATCAGGCGCTGACCTATCGAGCTGGCCTACCGGGCCCAGGCAGTCGATCGGTGGTGCGTGAGGCCCGAAAGTCACCGTTCGAGTGCACGATCGCGTCGGCCCCCGTACCCGTCTGGCGACAACCGGCCGAGCGAATGCCCGGGCCGCCGATTCCGAGTGATGCTGAGAATCACCGACCGTATGGACCGAGAGGGAAGCAGATGCAGGCCGTTGTCGTAGAGCACTTCGGTGGCCCGGAGACCGTACAGATTCGAGAGGTTCGCAATCCTTTCCCAGGTGCGGGGGAGGTCCTGATACAGGTCGTCGCCGCCGCGGTGAACGCCGTCGACATCGTGACCCGGGCGGGCCTGCTCGCCGGTGGCGGCCTGCACGGTGACCCGCCGGTACGTCTGGGCTGGGATGTGGCCGGAACCGTCACCGCGGTGGGTCCAGACGTCCGGCGAATCCGGCGGGGACAGAAGGTGATCGGGCTGTCCGACCGACTCACCGCGCCGACCAAGACGCACGGGCAACAGGTGGTCCTGGACGAGGGCGCGGTGGCCGCCGTGCCCGACTCGTCCGACCTTCTTGTGTTGAGCTCATTGCCACTGGCGGGGTTGACGGCGTGGCAAGCGCTCGAGCTGTGTGAGTTGAGGCCCGGCGGCAGCCTCCTGGTCACCGGAGCGGCAGGCAACGTGGGCTCCGTGGCCACCCGACTTGCCTTGCTTGACGGCATCACGGTTCTCGGTGCGGGACGAGCGGCACACCGCGAGGCCATCGAGAAGACGGGAGCCGTGTTCATCGATGCCGAGCACCTCGACGAGGAGGTGCACGCACGTCTCCCCATCGGGGTGGACGCCGTCGTCGACGCCGCCGTGATCGGCTCCACCAGTGCGGACGCGGTCAGGAGAGGCGGGCGGCACGTCAGCCTGAACGTCACCGAACGACCGGCACCCCTACGCGGGATCACCACGACGTCGCTCGCTGTGCGAGCCGACTGGCGGCAACTGACGATCTTGGCGGCGCTCTACGAATCGGGGGCACTCGAACTGTCCGCACCGGCCGAGACGTATCCGCTCGGTGCGGCGAAAGCGGCCTATGCGGCCGCGGCCACGCGTCGCGTCGCCATCACGCCGTAGTGCGCGCACGGCCACCCACGTCAAGGCGCCGATGCGGTCGATCGTGGTCTGATCTGGGCTGGTTAGGGTCTCGGCTTGTCGAGCGTCCCAGCGCTCCTGCGGGAAGTCCCATAGCGAGGACGGGTGGCCCGCGCGGCCTGGGCGACCCGGTTCAGGCGCGGTCGTGGAGAGTGATCTGGTAGCCGTCGGGGTCGGCAAAGGTGAATGTCCGGCCGAACGGGCCGTCGATCGGGGCCGCGACGATGGTGTGGCCGTCGGCGACGAGAGCGTCGTGAACGGCCTGGACGTCGGTGGCGTGGAGCCAGATCGCGGCACCGATGCCGGGCTGGGCGACGGATGCGAGGTCGGTGCCGGGGACGACGTCGCGCACCGCGAAGGCGATCGGCTTCGTGTCGAAGACGACAGCATGCGGAGGGCCGGCCGGCGAGCGGACCAGGCCGAGGTACCGCTCGTAGAACGCCTGCGAAGCGTCGAGGTCGCGTACTTGGAGAGAGATGAAATCGGGGCCGGTGACGGGCATGAACACTCCTCAGACTTATGTCAGTTATCTGACACAGGACAGCGTATGTCAGAATACTGACATGAGTCAAGACGGTGTCGGCATCGAGCTGGAGACGTCCGTGGGCTACCTGCTCAAAGAGGCGTCGAGCGTCCTGCGCGCGGCGATGGAGGAGGTGCTGCGGCCGCTCGGGATGACCGTGACGCAGTACTCCTGCCTCGAGCTGCTGGCCCAGCGGCCGGGCTTGTCGAACTCGGACCTCGCTCGAGGCGCGTTCGTCACCCGGCAGTCGATGAACGTGCTGCTGAAAGCCCTGGAACGGGACGGCTACGTGACCAGGCCTGCGGAGGCACCCGTCGGGAAGGTTCTTCCCACGCGGCTCACACCTCGCGGCCGACGAAGCCTGGCGAAGGCGTCGGCGGCCGTCCGGTCAGTCGAAGTCAGAATGCTGGCCGGCATGAGCGAGTCCGAGGAGTCGGACGCGCTCCGCCTCCTCCGCAGCATGATCCAGTCCCTACGCGCGAGCGATGTATAGCTCGTTCTCCGGCGCACGTTCCGTCCATACCGCGCCACGCGCTGCGGTCATCCGTCGCCTACACGGTCCCGGTCTCGGCGCGGGCCGCTACCTCGTCCTTCTTCCCACTTCTCGGATTGGTCTCAACCCAGCACCACGAAGAACCCCAGCGCCGCACTGACTGCGGCGAGCAGCGCCAAGCCGACGTTCGGTACCGGGCTCTCCGTGCGCCGGACATGCACGACCGCGGCTCCGATCATCACGATCACGAGACCGATCGCGGCGAGAGGCGTGAGCACCGGTGCAATGTTCAGAAGGAGCGGCAGGATTAGTCCGATCACTGCCAGCAGTTCCATGACCCCGACGAGCCTCACGCCGGCAGGGCTGAGATCCTCGACCCCCTTCTGCCCCATCTTCATCACGGTTTCCTTGCGGAGAACGACCTTCGGGATGCTGGCGAACGCGAATACCAGGGTAAGCAGGACATTGACGATCCACAGTGCGATGATCACAAGATCTCCCATCAGTTACTCTTTGTATGTAGCCCCATGATGTGTGATCGTGAAACCGGTTACAAAAGGCACATGTCTGTGCCTGTCCAAGCGACAGGTGATGAGAATCAGGAGACTCGCGTGACTTCCGCAGCGTCCGATCAGCGCCTGGCACGCACCTCCTATGAGGACTCGTGCTACGAGGCTCACAAGGCAGACGGGCCTGCCATTCGCGATGTCCTGAGCCGCGTGGGGGACAAATGGTCGCTTCTGGTCGTCGTCACCCTCAAAGGCGGTCGTCTTCGATTCACCGAGCTTCAGAAGCACATACCCGGCGTCTCCCAGAGGATGTTGACACTCACGATTCGCCAGCTCGAGCGGGACGGGCTATTGACGCGCACCGTCCACGCGGAGGTACCCCCGCGGGTCGAGTACGAGCTGACTCCTCGTGGCGAGACGCTCATCGAGCCGGCTCTCGCACTCGCCATGTGGGCGATCGAGAACTTCCCCGCCATCGAATCCGCGCGCGTTGCGTACGACGCTCGAAGTGGCGAGTAGTGGAAGCCTTTGAGGTTCGTCCCTGATCGATCGTCGCGGGGTGTCGGCGACAGTCGAGGTCTGCGGGCGCGGCCGCCGGTCGCCACGGTTTCCATCGCTGGTGACCTATATGCGCGCTTTGTCGTGATCGGCAGAGGGGGGTCTCGAGTGAGCCCCGATTCCTCCGGCACTGCGCCGTCAGGCGGAGCATTGCCAGAAGCGGACCGCCATCACCTCAGCGGACAGTGCTGTCCGAAGAGGGCTATTCAGTCGGGTTCGGGTGCCCAGGTCCGGGTATTTGCCGGCCCCGGGTCGGTTCTGGCCGGGCCATCCGCCAGGTCCCGGTGCCGATGCAGCCGGCTATTCGCGCGTTGACCAGGTATGTGTCGAGCAGCCGGCGATCGCTGGCTGCTCGGCCGACAACCGGTCAGCGCGCGAACACCTGGTCGACCGGCCACGAGATCCTGAACTCCTCGGCGACGGACATGATCCCCCCGGTACGCCCGACCGCTACGACGGTTCTGCTCGGATGCGAACCTGGATGCCGTCGAGGATGGTGTCAAGGCCGAACGCGAGGGCGTGTGAAGGGTTCTGTGCGGTGTCGAACGCCGAGCCGACAGCGCCGCCGACGCGCGCGGACAGTTCGAGGC
The DNA here is from genome assembly GCA_039812305.1 of Actinomycetales bacterium. Lineage (GTDB taxonomy): Bacteria > Actinomycetota > Actinomycetes > Actinomycetales > CAWJMD01 > JBDIAG01. The sequence goes on from JBDIAG010000021.1 coordinate 8,455, forward strand.
TGTCATCCGTCATCACCTGCTCCAGGACGGGGGCGACGATTCCCCACCACTGAGCATCGGACATGCCGGAGTCGTCGTGGGTGCGAGCCGTCCCTCGTCTGGCCCGGGCCGTGGCCTCGACCAGACCCAGGATCAGCGTGAGGGCCGCGTCCATGTCGACATCGGACAACCCGATGCCGTCGAGAGGACGCAACTCCGTCTCATACTTGCGGCTCATGTTCGGCCCGACCATGAGCCGGGACGGGCGCAGGTCGAGCAACCACGGATGACGGGCGTAGAGGTCCCAGTTCCGCTCGGCGACGAATCTCACCGCATCCCGCCAGTCGCCCACGCGAGCCGCCGCCTCGACATCATTGCCGTACAACTCCGCGCAGACCGCGTCCACCATCAACGCAGTGAGGTCGTCCTTACCGGGCACATGCGCATAGAGGGACATCGTGCCCACGCCCAGCCGTTCGGCGACCCTGCGCATCGAGGCCGCGTCGAGACCGTCGGCGTCGGCGATCTCGATGCCCGCCGTGACGATCGCCGAGACAGACAGACCGGACCTTCCCGGACTGGGGTGGTGCCCCCACAGCAGGTAGATGCTGCGTACCAGGTCGGGCGCCGGTGAACGTCCAGCCACAGTCGACGAGTCTCCTTCACGGGATCGACGCGCACCCGGTGATTGCGTCGCCAACAAACGTACCGTACGCTGCCAACGTACGCCGTACGGTACGGCATATCGACGTCGGGAGGACATCGCATGGGACGAGATAGGACGATCGGATGACCGGGGAACGGACCTACCCGATGCTGCCCTGCGCCGATCTGGACGACGCGCTCACCTTCTACGCCGCACTCGGCTTCACCGTCAGCTTCCAGCAACGCCGCCCCAACCCTTGTGCGGTGGTGGAGCTGGACGACATCGCGATCCACCTGTTCGCCATCGATGGCTTCGACCCGGCAGGCTCCTACGGCAGCGCCATCATCACCGTCGCCGACCCCGGCGGGCGCCACGAGGCGTTCAAGACCGGACTGCGAGAACGGTTCGGCAGAGTCCCCACCAAAGGCATCCCACGCCTGCTCCCGCCGCGACGCAAGGCCGGGACCGCGACCGGGTTCACGGTCGTGGATGTCGGCGGCAACTGGCTCCGCTTCTACCGGCACGGATCGTCCGAGGACGACCCGGCAGAACGGCGAACCGGCCTCGGCCGGGTGATCGACGTCGCCGCCCGGCAGGGAGACTCGCGCGGCGACCACGCCCAGGCGATCGCAGTCCTCGACGCCGGGCTCGTCCGGCACCCCGACGCCCCGCCGAGCGAGATGTTCGAGGCGCTGCTCTACCGCGCGGAGCTTCTAGCGCGAACCGGAGCGGACGCATCCCCGGACCTGGCCGCCGCCAGCGCCCTGCTCGCCGAGCATCAACTCGGCGCGGAGGCGGAGCGGGCCCTGACCCTCGCGGTCGAAGCGGCCCGCCCCTAGATCAGGCCTCGAGGGCATGCCGACACTCGATATCGTCCTGGCCCTAACGCGAGTACAGACCGTCGAAGACGAGATCCAGTAGGCGTTCGATGTGCTCGGGGCCGGGTGTGGTCTGCTCGGTGGCCCAGGCGATGGCGTTGACGATCTGGAAGACCTCGGCGACCGTGACGTCGGCTCGCAGGACCTTCTCCTCCTTGGCCCGCTGCACCAGCGCGGCGCCTGCCGTACGCATCGCACGGTGAACCTCGAACAGCACGTCGGATTCCTCGGTGCTCATCAGTTCCCCGGCGAGGCCCCGATAGGTCGTGGCGTGGTGCGCCACCGCCAACAGCCAGCTGTGCAGAGCATCGCGCGGCGACGGATCGTCCACCAACTCCCTCGCCTGCGCGGTGAGCCGGTCCACGCGGTCGCGCAGCAACGTCACGAGTAGGTCCTGGCGGGTGGGAAAGTGCCGGTACAGGGTCGCGGAGCCCACTCCGGCACGTTTGGCGATCTCGATGAGCGGCGCGTCAGTGCCCTGTGTCGCGAAGGCATCAGCGGCCGCATCGAGGATTCGGGCGATGTTGCGGCGGGCGTCGGCGCGCGGCGCCCGCTCAGTCGCATCGCCGGACGTCGGGTGCGTCGTCATGTCCGCCTTCTCCTCCGGAGATGGTTCGCCAAGGTCACTCACTCTACCTTGATAAATGGGCACGGTGCCCACATAATCTAAGTGGGCACACACCGCCCGGTTATCGGCGGCGGCCTCCAGACCGAGCCATCGAAAGGGAACGAGCACATGTCCACGCCAACTGCTTCGGACACTTCGACCGGGAGAGGAGAGGAGACATCGCCGCGGGCACAGCGACGGCGGGGCGTCGGGCTGGCGGTGATCGTGGCCTGCCAATTGCTCGTCGTGCTGGACGCGACGATTGTGAACGTCGCTCTGCCCGACATCGAGAAGGCCCTGCACTTCCATCCGGCGAACCTGTCCTGGGTGCTGAACGCCTATACGCTCGCGTTCGGCGGACTGCTGATGCTCGGCGGCCGCGCCGGCGACATCCTCGGCCGTCGCCGGGTGCTCGTCGCCGGGGTCACCCTGTTCACCTTCGCCTCGCTGCTCGGCGGGCTTGCCACCACCCCCGTCGTGCTGCTCACCGCCCGCGCGCTCCAGGGCATCGGCGCGGCCTTCGCGGCGCCGAGCACCTTGGCGCTGATCGCCACCAACTTCCCCGAGGGCCCGGTGCGCAACAAGGCGCTCGGCATCTTCTCCACGGTGGCCGGACTCGGCATGACAGCGGGGCTGATCCTGTCCGGCGTCCTCACCTCAGCCGGGTCGTGGCGCCTGGTCATGTTCGTCAACGTCCCCATCGGACTGGCCATCGTGCTGCTGGCACCGAAGTACGTGGCCGAGACACCCCGTCATCCCGGCAGATTCGACCTCTTGGGTGCGCTGACTTCCACGATCGCCATGACGGCACTCGTCTACGGGTTCATCCAGGCCGCTTCGAGCGGATGGGACACCCCGGCCTCGATCGTCGCGTTTGCAGTCGGCATCGTGACCTTGGCCCTGTTCCTGATGAACGAAGCCAGGGCGAGCCAGCCGATCATGCCCCTGCGGCTGTTCTCCGTGCGCAACCGCGCGGCGGCGTACGCGGCCATGCTGCTGCTGCCCGCCACGACCGCGAGCATGTTCTTCTTCCTCCTCCAGTACCTCCAGGACGTACAAGGAATGAGCCCACTGCTCGCCGGCATCTCCTTCGTCCCACTCGCGGTCGTACTGTTCTTCGCCGCCAGACTGGCGCCGGCTTGGATACCGAAGTGGGGATCCCGTCCGCTCATGATCATCGGGATCGCGCTGGTCACCGCCGGGATCGGGTGGATGTCGTTCCTGACGCCCGGCGGCAACTACTGGGTCTCGATCCTCGGGCCCACCATCCTGTTCGGCGCCGGCGTCGGCCTCTCCTTCATGCCGCTGAACATGACGATCCTGGCCGGGGTCGAGCCGCAGAACGCGGGCGCCGCCTCCGGGCTCCTCCAGGCCATGCAACAGACCGGTGCCTCACTCGGCCTCGCCATTCTCGTCACCGTGTTCAACGCCGCCCTGACCGGCGGTGTCACCGACGAGGCGTTCACCGCCGGGGTATCCGCCGCGCTCAGAGCGAGCGCGGTCTTCAGCGCCCTCGCCCTCCTCGTCACGCTGGTCCTGATCCGTTCCCGGAAACCCCTCGCCGGTGCCTGAGGACCGTGAGCGCGCGGCTGGCGCTCGGTGGACGAAGCCCCTGCGAGTAGAATTGGCATCGAATCCAGACTGTTGACTTCGATGCCAGGAGTTCCGGTGGGTACGGCGCGACGGATGACGTTGACGCAGGAGGTGCGTCGGCTCCGGATCGCCGATGCGGCGATCGAGTGCCTTGCCCGGAGGAGCCGATCATCGCCGGAACGGCGCTGCTGTTCGAGTACGGCCTGTGCACCGGCGAGTTCCGCGCGGTGGACGCCCGGCTGACCGCCTACACGCTGCGGCGGTGCATCGACGGCGCCGCGCTGAGGATCGTCGCCGATCCCGGATTCGATATCGACGGCTACGCCCACGAACTGACTGCCCTGTTCCTGAAGGGAGTGCAGGCATGACCGCCGCCATGGGTCCTGCCGTCCAGTTGACCGGGTTGACCCGGCGTTTCGGCGACAAGGTCGCGGTGGACGCGATCGACCTGAGCATCCCGGCGGGGAGCTTCTTCGGCGTCGTCGGCCCGAACGGAGCGGGCAAGACCACCACGCTGGCGATGCTCACCGGCCTCCTTCGACCCGATGCCGGGGAGGTGCGCCTGTTCGGGCGGGATCTGTGGCGGGGTGGGAGACGGGCAGATGCCACCGCGCTGGCCCTTGTCGGGGTGCTCCCGGACGGTCTCAACCTGCCCGAGCGACTCACGGGTCCGGAGGTGCTGAGGTTCTTCGGACTCATCCGCGGGCTGCCCGAGCAGGACGTGCGTGAGCGGGCGGAGGAACTGCTCGAGCTGCTGGGACTGCCGACGAGCGGTGACACGCTGGTGATGGAGTACTCCACCGGGATGCGGAAGAAGATCGGCCTCGCATTGGCGCTGCTCCACGCCCCTCGGCTGCTTGTCCTCGACGAACCGCTGGAGGCCGTCGACCCCGTTTCCGCGGCGACGATCCGCGCGATCCTCACTCGGTTCGTCGAGCGTGGAGGGACCGTGTTGCTGTCCAGTCACGTCATGAGCACGGTCGAGGCACTGTGCACTCATGTCGCGGTGGTCAGTGACGGGCGGATCGTCGCCTCCGGTCCGCTGGAACGAGTGCGGTCCGGGACGAGTCTGGACGAGGCGTTCGCGCGCCTCGTCGGCGCGAGCGAGGTCTCGCTGGGGGACGGCCTGACATGGCTGTGACCGCGCCTTCCGGGGTGGCGACCAGGCGGGCGGTGCGCGGCGTCGCCGGCATCCGGTGGGCCATGTTGCGGCACACGCTGCGCGACCCGCAGCGCAGCGCGTGGGTCTGGGTCGGGACGACGGCCGGGGCGATGCTTGCCGCCGGCACCATCTGGGCGGCTGCGGTGGATGCGGACCTGCTCGCGGTGGCCATGTCGGCCTGGCTGCTCGGCTGGATCGTCGGTCCCTTGCTCAACGGCACCGGCGACGCGTTGCAACCCACCTGGTTCGCTGCCACCGGACTGCCGCCCCGCCGCCTGATGACCGGGTTGCTGGCCGGCTCGCTCGTCGGGATCGGGCCGGCTCTCACGCTCGTCGCCTACGCGGGGCTGGCCGTCACCGGGTTCGGGATCGGCCTCGGCGCAGGCCTGGTCGGGACGCTCGCGGCCGTCCTGCAGGTGGGGTTGACGGTCGCGGTCGCCAAGCTCGCCGCTGCCGGATACAGCCTCCTGTTGCGCACCCGGCCAGGTGCGGCGCTGGGCGGCGCGATCACCGGTTCGGTGCTCGCCTTCGCCGCGCAGGGCTGGGCGGTGATCCTCGCCTTCGCCGGTGGTGACGTCGCCGCCGTCCTGGCCGGCGCGACCAGGCTCCTCCCGTCCGGATGGGGCCTGGTCGCCGTCGAGGCCGCGGGCCGGGACGACCCGGTGGCGGTCCTGCTCGTACTGGGCGCCGTGCTGGCGCTCACGGTGGTCGCGATCGGAGCGTGGTCCGCGATCGCCTCGGCACGAAGCAGTGGCGACGTGTTCCGCATCCACGCCCGGAGTCACCCGGTGGCTCGCGATGCGGCCACGGCGACCCTAGCCAGCATTGCCCGCAGCGTGCTGCGCGATCCGCGGACGGTCAATCACCTCTTCTTCGCGACGTCCTATGCCGTCGGGTTCTGCGTCCTGCCCCTCGCCATCGGGTGGACCGACCTGCTTGGCTGGGCCGGGGTCGTCTTCACCGTCTTCGCCACCGCGCTGTTCTCCAATCAGCTCGGCGACACCGGCACCTCCCTGTGGCTGCTTCTGATCACCCCCGGGGCGGCCCGCCGGGATGTGCGCGCCAGGATGCTTCTCTTCCTCGGCATGGTCGGACCGATCGCCCTGGTCCTGACCGTGCTGCTCGGCGCACTCGGCACCGGCCCCGGCCAGTGGGCCGCCCCGCTCAGCGCGCTGGCCGCCACCCTGGGAGCCGGCATGGGGATCACCGTGCTGCTGTCCACCTACGCCGCGACCGCGACGACCGATCCCGTCAGACGCGCCGCGAACCCTCTCGACATCGGAGCGGACGCCTCCGCGACCGGCGTGTTCTACCTCGCGCTGCTCGCCGCCGCCGCCACCGCGATCCCCGCCGCCGGTGTCGCGGTCGTGTTCGGCTGGTGGGGGCTGCCCGTTGGCATCGTCACCGGGTACGCGTGCGCGCGGGGGCTCGGCACGCTGGCCGGCCGCCACATCGACATCGACGGACCCGATGTCCTGGCCACTTTGAGGGGTATTCGATCGCCTGGCCCCAGTGTCCTGCGGCCAGGTCGGTTCAGCGAGCTGCCCCGCCGCACCCGGTACGGCGTGCTCGCCGCGTTCGCCGCCGGCACCCTCCTGCTGTTCCCGCAGGGCCTCGTCCCGGTGATCTTCCTCAGCACCGCCAACCCCACCCGCGCGTGGTTTTTCGCCCTCTACCTCCCCGCGCCCTGGGATTGGCTCGCCGCCATCGCCGCCGTCACCGCAGGCGCCGGTCTCTGTGCCTGGTCCGCAGTGCGCTCCCGCGCAGCGCGGCAATCCTGACTTCGTCCACCGACGCTCTGGTGTCGCGCGCCGGAAGCTCGGCGCGGGGTACTAGACGGTGGCCAGCGGCTAGGCCGAGGTGACCGGCGCCCGGGCGCGGCGGAGGGTCGGCGCCTGGTGCCGGGCACTGGGGTGGGCCGGGCACCGCCCCCGCGCCGAATGGCCGCGATCCGCGCTGAACGGTTGCGCAAGGACGTGCACAACGCTGCCATTGGACAGGCAATGTCACCGCTCGCGGGTTGTCGAGCCGCTGGAGTCGCCCTGTGCTGGTGTGGGGAAAGGTGAAGCGGCACAAGCAGGGCGAACCGACGTG